>CANSNO010000019.1 GCA_947648385.1 uncultured Clostridia bacterium | reverse complement strand
CAGGGAGGCATACCGCCAATCTCCGAGACCGGCGGTATCCCGTGCCCTTGACAGCAGGCGGCAAATAAAGGCTGCCCTCTAACTTCTTAAAGGAGGAAAAGAAAATGCAGATCACAGACCCCATTGCTGATATGCTGACGCGCATCAGAAACGCGGGAGCTGCCAGACACGCCACCGTTGAGGTGCCTGCTTCCGGCATGAAGAAGGCCATCGCCCAGATACTGCTGGACGAGGGTTACATCAAGGCCTTTGAAGTGACCGACGAAGGCGTGCAGGGCAACATCAAGATCACACTGAAGTACACAAACAACAAGGAAAAGGCCATCTCCGGCCTCAGAAGGGTCAGCAAGCCCGGCCTGCGCGTTTACGCCGGCGCTGACGAGCTGCCCAAGGTTCTGAGAGGACTGGGTATCGCTATTATTTCCACATCTAAAGGAATCATGACGGACAAGAAGGCCCGCGAGCTGAACGTTGGCGGCGAAGTTCTTGCCTTTGTCTGGTAAGGAGGTAAAAGGTTATGTCCCGTATAGGCAGAATGCCGATTGCCATCCCCGCCGGAGTTACAGTGGAAGTCAATGGCAATGTTGTTAAAGCTAAAGGCCCCAAGGGCGAGCTGACAAAGGCCATGCACCCCGACATGATAATCGAGGTCGAGGGCAGCGAGGTTCTGGTCAAGCGTCCTTCGGAGGATAAAATGCACAAGTCGCTCCACGGCCTGACCCGCACACTGGTCAACAACATGGTTGTGGGCGTCAGCGAGGGCTATAAGAAGGAGCTGGACGTGGTCGGCGTCGGCTACCGTGTCGCCATGGAGGGCAAGAAGCTGGTCATGAACATCGGTTTCTCCCATCAGGTGACGGTCGAGCCGATAGACGGTATCACAATCGAGTCTCCGGCCCCCAACAAGATAATCATCAGCGGTCTTGACAAGCAGATGGTCGGCCAGTTTGCCGCCGACGTCCGCAAGAAGAGACCCCCCGAACCCTATAAGGGCAAGGGCATCAGATACACAGGTGAGGTCGTGCGCCGCAAGGAAGGCAAGACCGGAGCCAAAAAGAAATAAGGAGGTGCGCATAAATGGTTAAGAAGTATGATTCTAACGCTCAGAGGCTCAAGAGGCATAAGAGAGTGCGCGCCCATATTTCGGGCACGGCAGAGACTCCCCGTCTGGATGTTTTCCGCAGCGCGAGCCATATTTATGCTCAGATAATCGACGATGTGGCCGGCAAGACGCTGGTCGCCGCCGCCACAAACGAGAAGGACTTCGGCCAGTACGGCGGAAACGTCGAGGCCGCCAAGAAGCTCGGCGGCATATTGGCCGAGAGGGCACTCAAGGCCGGCATCGAAAACGTTGTGTTTGACCGCGGCGGATACCTGTATCACGGACGCGTGAAGGCACTGGCAGACGGCGCCCGCGAGGGCGGACTCAAGTTTTAAGGGAGGAGCTAAATAATGGCTAAATTGATAGACGCCTCGACACTTGAGCTGAACGAGAGGGTAGTTGCTCTGAACCGCGTTTCCAAGACTGTCAAGGGCGGCCGTATCTTCAAGTTCGCGGCTCTGGTAGTTGTCGGCGACGGCAACGGCACAGTGGGCTTCGGCCTGGGCAAGTCCTCCGAGGTTCCCGACGCTATCCGCAAGGGTATCGAGGACGCGAAGAAAAATCTGGTTAAAATTTCCCTCGAGGGAACGACAATTCCCCACGAGGTCATAGGCAAGTTTGGCGCCGGCCGCGTGCTGCTCAAGCCTGCCGCACCCGGTACCGGCGTTATCGCCGGCGGCGCCGTCCGCGCCGTCGTCGAGGTTGCCGGCATAACCGACATCCGTACAAAGTGCCTGCGCTCCAACAACCCCCAGAATGTTGTTGCCGCCACCATGCAGGGACTTATGTCGCTCAGAGACGCTCAGCAGGTTTCCCTCGTCAGGGGCATCCCGGCTGAAGCATTGAGATAAGGGGGAGACAAGCATGAACACACTGAAAATCACCCTTGTCAAAAGCCTCAACGGCAGACACAAGAAGCATATCGCTACCGCCCATTCTCTGGGTCTTACAAAGATAGGCGACATGACTGTCCAGCCCGACAACGAGCAGACTAAGGGTAAGGTCGCGCAGATAGGCTACCTTATCAAGGTTGAGAATAACTAAGGAGGCGCTGAACATGAGATTGCATGAACTTTCTCCTGCCGCCGGCAGCACGACTGTCGGCAAGCGCAAGGGCAGAGGCATAGGCACAGGCAACGGCAAGACGGCCGGCAGAGGCCATAAGGGCCAGTGGGCCAGAAGCGGCGGCGGAGTCCGTCCCGGCTTTGAAGGCGGCCAGATGCCCCTTGCCAGAAGACTCCCCAAGAGGGGCTTCAACAATATATTCGCCAAGAAGTATCAGGAGGTCAGCCTTTCGACCCTTGACAAGCTTTTCGATAACGGCGCCGAGGTCACACTCGAGGCCCTGCGCGAGCAGCATGTCGTGGCAAAGAAGATGGACGGCTTCAGGGTGCTGGGCAACGGCGAGCTGACAAAGAAGTTGACAGTTAAGGCCAACGGCTTCACGGCCTCGGCAAAGGAAAAAATTGAAGCCGCGGGAGGAAAGGCGGAGGTGATCTGAGCATGGTTGAGACAATCAAAAATGCTTGGAAGATCCCCGAACTTCGCAAAAAGCTGCTTTTCGTCATCGTGGCCGTCATAGTGTACCGTCTGGGTCACGCTATCTATGTGCCCTTTGTCGATACGGCAGCTCTGGCGACAGCCTTTGCGGCCAACTCAGGTAATATTCTGGGTTACTTCAATATACTGGCCGGCGGCGGCCTGGCTCAGGCCTCGGTCTTTGCCCTGTCGGTATATCCCTATATCAACAGCTCCATTATCATGCAGCTTTTGCAGGTGGCCATCCCGGCCCTTGAGCGTCTGGCCAAGGACGGCGGCGAGGAAGGCAGAAAGAAGATAGCCTCCATCACCCGTTACGTCACCATGGGCATCGCCCTGATAATGGGCTACGGCTACTACACCATGCTGAAATACTACAAGGTGCTGACACGCACCGACCTGTGGAGCGGCATAGTTATAGTCCTGTCCTTTATGGCGGGCGCCTGCTTCGTAATGTGGCTGGGCGAGCAGATAACCGAAAAGGGCGTCGGCAACGGCACCTCCATGATCATCTTTATCGGTATCGTCAGCCGCGGCCCCTCGGCCGCCATCGGCATGGTCAGCGGTATCATAAGTGGCACTCTGGCATGGTGGAAGGCGGTCATCATTCTGGCCCTCTTCCTGGCTATCATCGCCTTCGTTGTGTATATAACCAACGCCGAGCGCCGCATCCCCGTGCAGTACGCCAAGAGGGTTGTGGGCAGAAAGCAGTACGGCGGCCAGAGCACCTTCCTCCCCATGAAGGTCAATATGGCCGGCGTCATGCCCGTTATCTTCGCTTCGACGATAGTGACGGTGCCCTCCACACTGGCTCAGTTCTTCACGCCGGCCGAGGGCAGCTTCTGGGACGGCTTTGTAAAGGCCTTCTCCCCCGGAGCCGCGCTGTATATCATCGTATATCTGCTTTTGATATTCGGATTTGCCTATTTCTATTCGGCTATCCAGTTCAACCCCATCGAGGTCGCCAACAACCTCAAGAATAACGGCGGCTTCATTCCGGGCTTCCGTCCCGGCAGGCCCACGTCCGACTTTATCGCCAAGGTCCTGAACAAGGTCACCCTCATGGGCGCCATATTCCTGGCCATCATTTCGGCGATACCTCAGATAATGAGCAACTTCAAGGGCTTCGGCGGTCTGGCCGTCGGCGGCACCTCCATGCTTATCATGGTCGGCGTCGCTCTCGAAACGGTCAAGGCCATTGAGAACCAGATGCTTATGCGTCACTATAAGGGCTTCCTGGAATAAGAAAGCTTATTGCTTGGGAGTGAAGATAATGAGACTGATACTTTTAGGCGCCCCCGGCGCCGGCAAGGGAACTCAGGCCGAGTTCATCACAGCCAAGCTCGGCATCCCGTCCATATCGACGGGAAACCTTTTGAGGAATGCCATGTCCCACGGCACCGAGCTTGGCAATCAGGTGAAGGAGGCCATGGAAGGCGGACACCTCGTCTCGGATGAGTTGGTTTTACAGCTTGTCAGGGAGAGGATATCGCAGCCCGACTGCCAGAAAGGTATGATTTTCGACGGCTTCCCCAGAACCTTGGCTCAGGCCGAGGCGCTGGACAAGATAATGAAGGTCGATATGGCCCTCTTCATCCATGTGGACGACGAGGTCATTATAAAGCGCATGGGGGGCAGACGCACCTGTCCCGAGTGCCAGACGACCTATCATGTGGAAAGCCACCCCCCCAAGAGGGAGGGCATATGCGACAAATGCGGCGCCAAGCTGGGCGTCCGCGACGACGATAGGCCCGAGGTGGTTCGCGAGAGGCTGTCCGTCTATCACAAGCAAACGGAACCCATAGTGAACTATTACAAAAACAAGGGGCTCCTTAGGACCGTCGAAGGCGCCGGAGCGGTGGAAGAGACCTCCGCCCGTGTGGCCGAGGCGCTGGGAGTTCAAATATGATCCAGATAAAATCAGCGCATGAGATAAAGCTCATGCAGGAAGCCGGCCGGATAACCGCCGCCGCGAGAGCGGCGGTGGGGGCTCTGGTCGCTCCCGGGATCACCACCCGTGAGCTGGACGAGGAGGCGCGAAAGGTCATTGAGGGCTTCGGCGCCACCCCATCCTTCCTCAATTACAACGGTTTCCCCTATTCTCTTTGCTGCAGCGTCAACAACGAGGTCATTCACGGATTTCCGGGGAAATACAAGATAAAAGAGGGAGATATCGTCTCGGTCGATGTGGGAGCCTGCTATATGGGCTATCACGGCGACTGCGCCGACACCTTCCCGGCAGGGAAGATATCGGCCGAGGCCGAAAGGCTCATATCGGTGACCCGGCAGAGCTTCTATGAGGGTATCAAAATGGCCCGTGAGGGTCAGAGAGTATCCGATATCTCTCACGCCGTGCAGACCTATGTTGAAAAGCACGGGTATTCTGTGGTGCGTGATTATGTGGGCCACGGAGTTGGCTCAAGGCTTCATGAAGACCCCGAGGTACCTAACTTTGGGAATCCGGGCAGAGGGCCGAGGCTGGCGGCCGGAATGGTCATCGCCGTCGAGCCCATGGTGAACGAGGGCAGGTTCGGCGTAAGTACGCTGAGCAACGGCTGGACTGTCGTGACGAAGGACGGCAAACTTTCGGCTCATTACGAAAACACCATCCTCATCACCGGGGGAGACCCCGTCATTCTGACCCAACCGCCCGAAAGATGACACACCCGGAAAGAATTACCTTGAAGGAGATATTCCATGCCTAAAGAAGACATGATTGAAGTTGAGGGTACCGTTATAGAGGCGCTGCCCAACGCGATGTTCAATGTAGAGATAGCCGGAGGGCACAAGGTGCTGGCTCATATTTCCGGCCGTCTGAGAAAGAACTTCATAAAGATACTGCCCGGCGACAAGGTGACACTTCAGATGTCGCCTTACGACCTGACAAAGGGCAGGATAACCTGGAGATCGAAATAGGATTTTACCGCTTAACAGGAGGAACAACCATGAAAGTTAAACCGTCTGTAAAGCCCATTTGCGAAAAGTGCAAGATAATTCGCAGGAAGGGTCGCGTTATGGTAATCTGCGAAAACCCCAAGCACAAGCAGAAGCAGGGTTAAGACAATATTTGGAGGTGTAAAGATAAATGGCTCGTATTGCCGGTGTTGACCTCCCTCGTGAGAAGAGGGTAGAGATTGGTCTGACCTATATCTACGGAATAGGCCGCAAGCTCTCTAATGATATTTTGGCCAAGACAGGAATAAATCCTGACACAAGAGTTAAAGACCTGACAGAGGATGAAGCCGCCAAGCTCAGAGAAGCCATCGAGCATGAGTATATGGTGGAGGGCGACCTGAGAAGAGAGGTCGGCCTGAACATCAAGCGTCTGGTCGAGATTGGCTCTTACAGAGGCGTACGCCACCGCAGGGGTCTGCCTGTGAGAGGACAGCGCTCCAAGACAAACGCAAGAACACGCAAGGGTCCCAAGAAGACCATTGCCAACAAGAAGAAGTAAGGGAGGGAACGATAAATGGCGAAAGCACAGAAAAAGGGTGCAACAACCACCCGTACAAGGCGCCGCGAGCGCAAGAACATAGAAAAGGGAGCCGCGCATATTCGTTCTTCCTTCAATAACACCATTGTTACGATTACCGACCTGAAGGGCAACACAATCTCGTGGGCTTCGGCCGGCGGACTGGGCTTCAGAGGCTCCAGGAGGTCTACTCCCTTTGCCGCTCAGACAGCCGCCGAGACAGCCGCCAAGGCCGCCATGGAGCATGGCCTGAAGACCGTCGAGGTCTATGTCAAGGGCCCCGGCTCCGGCCGTGAGGCCGCCATCAGGGCTTTGCAGGCCGCCGGACTGGAAGTCAACATGATCAAGGATGTCACTCCCATCCCCCACAACGGCTGCCGTCCCCCCAAGAGAAGAAGAGTTTAATCGAAACAGGAGGTTATAGAATATGGCTAAGAATATGCAGCCTATTGCCAAGCGCTGCAAGGCTCTGGGCATTTCTCCCGCCGTCATGGGATACGCCAAGAAGACGACAAACCGCAATCCCGGCGGCAACCAGATGAGGAGAAAAAAGAGCGAGTACGCCACTCAGCTCAATGAAAAGCAGAAGGTCAAGTTTATATACGGCATTCTTGAAAAGCAGTTCCGCGCTTATTATGAGAAGGCCTTTGCCATGCAGGGCAAAACGGGCGAGAATATGCTGGTTCTGCTCGAGCGCCGTCTTGACAATGTCGTTTACAGGGCCGGTTTCGCCATGACCCGCCGCGAGGCCAGGCAGCTCGTCTCTCACGCTCACTTTACCGTCAACGGCAAGAAGGTCAACATCCCCTCCTACCTGGTAAAGCCCGGCGACGTCATCGCCATCAGCGAGAAGAGCATGACGCTGACCAAGTTCAAGCAGGTTCTGGAGGCCAACGCCACTATGCCCATCGTCGGCTGGCTGAGCGTTGACAAGACAAAGGGTCAGGCAACAGTTGCTACCATGCCTACACGCGATGAGATCGACTATGACGTTGAAGAGAGCCTCATCGTCGAGCTGTACTCCAAGTAATTTATTGCGGCTTTTTGCTGCGTGCGCACGACTTTTTTACAAATAACGAGGAGGGTAATGAATGATAGCTATTGAAAAACCGCGTATAGAATGTGTTGAAGCCCTTGCCGACGGCTCATACGGCAAGTTTGTCGTCGAGCCTCTTGAGCGCGGGTACGGCACGACCCTCGGTAATTCACTGCGCCGCGTTTTGCTTTCGTCGCTTCCCGGAACGGCGGCGACCAGCATTAAGATCGATGGTGTACAGCATGAGTTTTCCACAATCCCCGGCGTCAAGGAGGATGTGACGGAAATCGTCCTCAATGTCAAAAAGATTACGGCCAACATTCATGTCGAGGACAAGAAGGTGGCCATGATCGAGGCTGTCGGCCCCTGCGAGGTGACGGCAGGCGACATCAAGTGCGACTCGGAGATGGAGATACTCAACCCGGAGCTGCATATCGCAACCCTTATGGAGGACGCCAAGCTGACCATGGAGCTGACATTCGACCATGGCCGCGGCTATGTCTCCAGCGACAGGAACAAGCAGCCCCAGCAGCCCATTGGCGTTATCCCCGTGGACTCTATCTACACGCCTATATACAAGGTGAACTACACGGTCGAAAACACCCGTGTGGGAAATATGACCGACTATGACAAGCTGACCCTTGAGGTTTACACCGATAAGACCATCACGGCCAAGGACGCTGTTTCCCTTTCGGCCAAGATACTGACCGACCACCTCAACCTGTTTGTCGAGCTGTCGGAGGAGATCGGCTCCAAGCCCACCGTGGTGGAGAGCGAGAACTCCACGCAGGATAAGGTTTTTGAGATGACGATTGAAGAGCTTGACCTGTCCGTCCGTTCCTTCAACTGCCTCAAGCGCGCAGGCATCAACACAGTGGCCGATCTGGTCAACACGACTGAGGAAGAGATGATGAAGGTCAGGAATCTGGGCAGGAAGTCCTATGAGGAAGTTGTCAACAAGCTGTCCGACATGGGACTTTATCTGGCAAAACCGGAAAATCAATAGATACATTACAAGGCGGCGTCCGCGCTATAGCGGCGCGGACGGCCGATTTTAACCAAGGAGGTATAAAGTTATGCCCGGAACCCGCAAACTCGGCAGACCTACCGACCATCGCCGCGCTATGCTGAGAGCCATGGTCACATATCTGCTGGAAAACGGTAAAATAGAGACGACCGTTACAAGGGCCAAGGAGGTTCGTCCTCTGGCTGAAAAGATGATAACCCTTGGCAAGAGGGGAGACCTGAACGCCAAGCGCGAGGCTATGGCATTCATCACCAAGGAGGATGTTGTCAAGAAGGTATTTGACGAGATAGCTCCCAGGTATGCCAGCCGCAACGGCGGTTATACACGCATCGTGCGCATCGGACCCAGAAGGGGCGACGCTGCCGAGATGGCCGTTATCGAGTTGGTTTGATTTACAAAACTCAATACTGACGAGCAAAGGGATTGTTCCGAGTGATGCCTCGGAACAATCCCTTTAACTGTTTCCCCATTAAAAATCTCTTCTTTTAATGAGGAGAAACGCTTTTGCTTCTTTTCCATTTTATACTATCAGTATAGACAATTTTTGCCGCGTTCTCAATTGTCGGGTGGAGGATATAATGGAATATGTCGAGAAGGAGTAAGTTTCACCTAATGAGTCTCCTATAGCCTTTTTTACTTCTTGTAGAACAAAAAATTGAAATAGTATTTGAATTAGGCCTTGACTTTAAAAAAAAAAAATTATATTATATATACAGAAAGTATAGAATAGTATTGTTGGCATAAAATTTGTTTGAAGCGTCCTGCCATTTTCGAAGCCTTGCGTTCCTACGTGAGGTATTGATGTAGAGATGGTGGGACGTTTTTTATTTTGGAACAAAGCGCCAATGACTGTATGGCAGTTCCCAATTTGGATTATTGTAACCATGGCAGCCTGTAGAAATCCCAATATTAAAATTCTCAAGCATTTCACAGATTCGTTTGTTGATATGTTTATATAGTTTTTCTTTTGCAATTGTACGTTTTCCTCTTGTACGGCTCCCAGATGGTTTTTCTTTATGAAGGTCGTTTAATCTAAAATACATGGAACCCAAAACAATATCAACGCATTGTAAAAGAACATGATCATGCGAGCATACTTCAGTTACATCTTCCTTTCGAATATGAACATGGTTTTCAGCATCCTGATAACTTAGTGTGTTTGGAAGCTTTCGAATAAAATCTTTGAACTCGTCACATTTTGCCTTTTTGTCGGGAAGCTGATCAAAATAAACTCGCGCAAAAACTTTGCCTTGGTTGGTAGGAATATTGTCTAAGCCAAAGCTATGCTTAATAAACTGATAGTAGAGTTTAAAATATTTATCATCATTGCTATGAGAAACTCGAGCTTTTGGAGAGTCTGTATTTTTGCGAAACATAACGCGCATTTTAATTTTATGTTCTTTTATATAGTCAAAAAACAAATCAATTATTTGAATATATCGATCCAAGTACTGATCAGTAACTTTAGTCCACTTAATTTCACCGTAAAGATTCAAGTCTCTTTTCTTTTGGTTGAGAGCTTCAATGATGATGGGTGCGTCTCTTGAGTTTACTATGCATCCGCCAAAAAAGTCACTGTATTTTGGTCCGTCACTACCAGATTCATCACAATATAATATATATTCCATATTTGCGCTCCGAAATATTAATCTACCATATATTGTATACGAAAAAGCGCAATAATACAAGAGCGATTTTATGATATGAGTTTCTTTTTTATAAAAGGATTGAACACGGACAATCGAACTCTTTATATATTATAACTAAAAGCATTATGTCCGCCTTACGGCGGAAGCAGGTCGTACTTTTCGTAACCGAAAAGTACCAAAAGGTTCTACTTTTGGAAGGCCAAAAGTAGCAAAAGCCAGACTATTCTTCCTCAACGTATTCCATGATGTCCTCCACGCGGCAGCCGAGAATGCGGCAGAAATCGTCGATGCTCGTGGTTGAAAGAGGCAGGTTCTTCCTCATTCTCGTGAACCTGTTACTGCTCATGCCATAGTGGTTTATCAGAGTATAGGTGGAAACGCCCTTTTTCTTAAGCGTCTCCCAAAAGGGCCTGTAGGAAATCATATTTTCACCTCAAGAATATTTTATTTTATACGCTATCTTTTGAACATATATTGTATATAGCCTATAAAATTGCCCGTTTTCAACAGTTCGGCGAGGCATGATGTACCTCTCGGTAGGCGAAATCGGCAACATAGTCGCTCATGCCTTGCGCGGCGGATTTTCTCTGATAAAATAGAGTTTGAAAGGAGGGGTCACATGAAAATCACCCTCAATCAGGACGGCTCCCTCTCTGAAACGGAGGTCATCATCAACTGTCCTCAGGCCGACGAGGACATACTGCGCCTTATGGCCATGCTCCGCGTATACCGGAAAAAGCTGGTCGGGATTCTTGACGGCGAGCAGCACCTGCTTGACGTCAAGGATATTCTCTATATCGACACGGCCGACAAAAAGCCCTTTCTCTATACCGAAAAGGCCGTTTACCAAAGCGCACTTCGTCTCTATGAGCTGGAAAACGCCCTTGGAGAGCCGGACTTTTTCCGTGCCGGGCGCTCGACCATCCTGAACTTCCGCCGCGTGCGTTCCGTGCGGCCCGAGCTTGGCCGCAGGTGGCTACGGCTACATTGTGGGGGATGTTTTGGGTCAGCGCCGCGGGGTTGTTTTTGCAGGCAGTGTGCTTTTCCGATTGGGTAATAAAGAAAATGCGATATACATACCGCAAATCCAAAGAGGAAGATGAAAGATAAGGTGCTTTTTGCTTCTTTTTGGCTTCAAAAAGAAGCGCGTTTTGGTTCTTTTGCGCGAGCAAAAGAACGACCTGTTTCCGTCGCTTTGCGACGGACATAAAGCAAAAACTAAAAGCCCCGACTTTCGTCGGGGCTTTTTTAAGTCCATTATGTCCGTCACTTCGTGACGGAAAAAGACCTTTCTTTTGTTGCCCCACAAAATCTTCGATTTATGTGGGGTCCCAGGTAATTAGATAGATTTACGGTAAATGAATTACCGAAAATCAATACGCCGGACTTCCGGCGGGCGTCGCTTCACTCCCGGAAAAGAAACGAAAGATTTTACTTTTTGAAGCCAAAAAGTAACAAAAAGCAGGCAAAAAGGCGAAGCCCTTTTTAGAATAATAAAGCCATAAACTGCGCGCCCAAAACGACGAATATCAGCGCCACGGGATATGTGGCGGCATAGGAGGCGGCCACATTGTCGCTGCCCGAAACCGTGATGAGGCTTCCCAGCGCCGGGGTGCTTGTCATGCCGCCGCATATGGCGCCCAGATTGTTGAGCAAATCCAGCTTGAGCCATTTACGGGCGATAATGAAGCATACCACCATGGGAAGCAGAGTGATAAAGGCTCCGGCGAGGAACAGGCCTATGCCGTGCTCCTTGAGGACGTCGACAAAGCCCGCGCCGGCGTTGATTCCGGCTCCCATAAGGAAGGTGACAAGGCCGAACTCACGCATGACCTCCAGCGTCGGTGTGGGGGCGTTGAGGGCCACGCGGCCTATCTTGCCGAAGTGACCGAAGAGCAGGCCGACCAGCAGAGGGCCGCCCGAAGTGCCGAGGCTGAAGGTTCCGCCGCCCGGCAGAGGTATCGTGATATCGGCCACCACAAGGCCGAGAATGATGGCGAGGGATATTGTCAAAAAGCCCGAACGCTCAAGGACGAAGAGGGGATTTTTCTTCTGCTCCTCGGCCGTTTCAAGCGGAGGCAGGGTTATTTTTGCCACCTCTTCCTCCATGTTGGCGTGTACCAGCTTGGGCAGAAGCTGGACAAAAAGCACAACGCCCAGCACGCCGAAGGGATAGGCAATGCCGTAGCCCACCGACGCCAAATCGCTGCCCGTCGCCTCGATGGCGGCGGCCAGGCCGGGGGTGCTCGTCAGCGCCCCGGCGAACATTCCGATGGCCAGCGGAGTGGGGATGTCGAGAACCTTGAGGCTGACCACCGTCGCCACTATGCCCAGCAGAATGACCAGAATACCTATCAGAATATAGGCGAAGGCTTTCTTTTTAAAGTTGCGGAAGAATACAGGCCCGGCTATCAGGCCGACGGCCGTGACAAAGGCTATCAGGCCCAGATTTCTCAGCACGCCCGGGACGGCATAGCCGAAGTGGCCGAAAATAAGAGCCACGATGAGCACGCCCGAGGAGCCGAGGGAGAGGCCCTTTATCTTGATACTGCCCAGAAGATAGCCGAGGGCTATTATCAGGAACATTATCATCATATCGCTTAATGTCGGCATATACTCACCTCAGTTTATTTTGTCAGGCACTTTTCCAGCAGTCCGGCCTTTTTCAGGGCCGCGACCATGGTTTCGCCTATCTTGTTGGGGGTTTCGGCCACCTTTATGCCAAAGCTTTCCAGTACGGCCGTCTTTTCGGCGGCCGTGCCCTTGCCGCCCGAGATGATGGCTCCGGCGTGGCCCATGCGCTTTCCCGGAGGGGCCGTGCGGCCGGCGATAAAGGCCGTGACGGGCTTATCCCCCATATTTTCCTTTATCCAGGCGGCGGCCGTCTCCTCGCCGCTGCCGCCTATCTCGCCTATCATGACGACGGCATAGGTGTCGGGGTCGTTTTTGAACTCCTTCATGACGTCGATAAAGTCGGTACCCTTGACGGGGTCGCCGCCGATGCCGACGGCCGTTGTGACGCCGAGGCCCTGCTCGACCAGCGAGGCCACGGCCTCGTATGTCAGAGTGCCCGAGCGCGAGACGACGCCCACATGGCCCTTTTTGCATATGGTGTTGGGGATGATGCCCATCTTGCTCTCGTCGGTCGTTATCAGGCCGGGGCAGTTGGGGCCGATAAGACGGGTCTTTTTGCCGGCCATGTAATTCTTGACCTGAAGCATATCGAGTATCGGAATGCCCTCGGTGATGCAGACGACAAGCTCCATTCCGGCGTCGACGGCCTCGAGTATGGAGTCGGCGGCGAAGGGAGGGGGAACCGATATCAGGGAAGCGGTGGCGCCCGTGGCCTCCTTGGCCTCGACGACCGTATTGAATACGGGCACATTGTCAAGGACGGTCTGTCCGCCCTTGCCGGGGGTAACGCCGCCGACCACCTTGGCGCCGTAGTCCATCATCTGTCGGCTGTGGAAAAGCCCCTGGCCTCCCGTGATGCCCTGGACGATTATCTTTGTGTCTTTATTTATAAGAATACTCATGATTGTAAGCCTCCTGTCTTCTGTTAGGCCTTGATGAGGGCGATTATCTTTTGGGCGGCGTCGGCCATGGAATCGGCCGGAGTGATGTTGAGGCCCGAGGAGGAGAGTATCTCCTTGCCCTTTTCGGCGTTGGTGCCCTCCAGCCTGACGACCAGCGGAACCTTGACGCCCACCTGACGGGAGGCCTCCACAATGCCCTCGGCGATGACGTCGCACTTCATAATACCGCCGAAGATGTTGACCATTATGCCCTTGACCTCCTTGTCGGAAAGGAGGATCTCAAAGGCTCCGGCCACCTTTTCGGCCGTGGCTCCGCCGCCGCAGTCCAGGAAGTTGGCCGGCGCGGCGCCGAAATATTTGATGATGTCCATTGTGGCCATGGCGAGACCGGCGCCGTTGACCATACAGCCGATGTTGCCCTTGAGGGGGATATAGTTGAGGTCGTATTTGTGGGCCTCCACCTCCTTGGGGTCTTCCTCGGTGACGTCGCGCAGCTCCTCCAGCTCCTTGTGGCGGAAGAGGGCGTTGTCGTCAAAGTTGACCTTGGCGTCGATGGCAACCATCCTGCCGTCTTTGAGTTTCGCCAGAGGGTTTATTTCCACCAGCGAGCAATCCATGGCCATAAAGAGCCTGTACATTCCCGTGACTATTTTGATAAACTGCTTTGTCTCGTCGCCGTCAAGGCCCAGCATTCCGGCGGCGTGACGGGCCTGATAGCCGCGGATGCCGACGGTGGGGTCGATGTATTCCTTGACAATCTTCTCGGGCGTGTTGGCCGCCACCTCTTCAATCTCGGTGCCGCCCTCGGCCGAGGCCATCATGACGACCCTTGCCGTGGCTCCGTCGACGGCAAAGGAGACATAGTATTCCTTCTCGATGTCGACGCCCTCGGTGATAAACAGGCGGTTTACCTGCTTGCCCTCGGGGCCTGTCTGCTTTGTCACCAGCGTCGCCCCCAAAAGCTGTGAGGCGTATGTCCTGACCTCGTCGAGGCTCTTGGCTATTTTTACGCCGCCGGCCTTGCCGCGTCCGCCCGAGTGTATCTGGGCCTTTACCACATAGACGGGGCCGGGGAGGGTCTTGGCCACCTCTACGGCCTCGTCGGGAGTAAAGGCCGGAGCGCCCTTTGCCGTGGCTATGCCGTATTGACGGAAGAACTCGACGGCCTGATATTCATGTATTTTCATCTAAAAACCATGCCTTTCCGTATAATTTGAAAATTTAATTACATATAGCAATAAATACAAGGAGCCGAACGGAAAGTTTTTCCGTTCGGCATATGGGGCATTATTTTACCAGCTTGCGTCCCTCGGCCAGAGCCTTCATGTTCAGCTCCTCGGTGCCCTTGGGTATGTGAGCCAGCACGGCCTGCTCCAGCACCTCGTCGGGTGCTATGTTAAGAGCCGAGTTGATGGCGGCCACGGCGACGATGTTGGCCGTCATGGCGCGGCCGACCGCCTCGGCGGCCGTTTTGAGGATGGGAACCGATATGACCCTGTGACCCTCGGCCGCCTTGGGAACCGTCAGGGAAGAATCTATCATTATGACGGCGTCGGGGGCCACGTCGAGTATGTATTTGTCCAGCGATTCCTGTGTCAGGGCCAGCAGGAAATCGGCGTGCTCCACCTTCGTATAGTGGATGATGCGGTCGTCGACGACGACCTCGGCCTTGCACATACCTCCTCTGGCCTCGGGGCCGTAGGACTGGGACTGGGCCACGGCCTTTTTGGCCATAAAGGCGGCCTCGGCCAGAATGACGGAGGCCAGAACGACGCCCTGGCCGCCCGAGCCGGCTAAACGGAGTTCCTTGCGGCTGCTCATTTGGCGCCACCTACCTTTTCGATGAGTTTTTGATATTCGGCCGTGTATTCGGGCTTTTCCCTGTGGTACATCTCGCCGATGACCAGCTTGCCCTTCAGCTCTTCCTCGCTCATGGAGGCGGCCTTTTTGGCGTCGACGGCGTTGTCCCTCTGCCATTTCATCATGTCGACGGCGCTTCCCTTTTTGTTCTTGCGGCCGTAGTATGTGGGGCAGACCGAAACGCAGTCGATAAGGGAGAGGCCCTTGTTCTTTATGCCGTTTTCGATAAGCTTGACCGTTTGGGGCACATGGAAGGCCGTGCCGCGGCCGGTGTATGTGGCTCCTGCGGCCTGAGCCAGAGCCGGCAGGTCAAAGGAAAGGTCGATGTTGCCATAGGGGGCCGTCGTGCCGAAATCGCCCGTCGGCGTGGTGGGGGAATACTGTCCGCCCGTCATGCCGTAAATGTTGTTGTTAAAGACGACGACTGTCAGGTCTATGTTGCGGCGGCAGGCGTGGATGAGGTGGTTGCCGCCGATGGCGGCGGCGTCGCCGTCGCCCGTGATGACAATGACGTTCAGCTCGGGCTTTGCCAGCTTGATGCCGGTGGCAAAGGCGATGGCGCGGCCGTGGGTGGTGTGAATCGTGTCAAAATCCATATATCCGGCGGCTCGGGAGGAACAGCCGATGCCCGAGACGATGACAACCTTGTGCTTGTCGAGGCCAAGATTGTCGATGGCCTGAGCCACGTCGCGCATGAGAATGCCGTGGCCGCAGCCGGGGCACCAGATATGGGGCAGCTTTGACTGCCTGAAATATTCGTCAATAAGTCGGCTTGCCATTATTTGCTCACCTCTTTCAGTTTTTCAAGTATCTCGTCGGGCTTTAAGACGGTGCCGTCTATCTTGCCCAGATGTGATACGGGGCAGCGGCCGCCCACGACGCGCTCGACCTCAAGGGTGAGCTGGCCGTCGTTCAGCTCGGCCACGATTATGTGCCTGACCTTTTCGGCCAGCTCCCTCACCTGCTTTTCGGGGAAGGGCCATATGGTTATGGGGCGGAACATTCCGGCCTTTATGCCCATTTCACGGGCTTTGTCAAGGGCGCCCATGACGCTCCTGGCCGCGCCGCCGAAGGATATGACGGCCACCTCGGCGTCGTCCAGCATAAGCTCCTCATATGTGACGATGTCGCCAAGGTTCTTTTCTATCTTGTCAAGCATACGGCGCATGGCGGCGTTTGTCACCTCGTTGGAGTTGGTGGGGAAGCCCTCGCCGTCGTGGCTCAGGCCCGTGATGTTATAGCCCACGCCCTCGCCGAAGGGGGTCATCTTGGGCACAAGCTGTCCCTCGTCCATGCGGTAGGGGTGGCGCGCCCTTTCGGGGTCGTCCCATACCTCGCGGTTTATTATTTCCATCTCCTCGGCGGGTCTCAATTCAACCCCCTCGCGCAGATGGCCGACTATCTCGTCCATCAGCAATATGACGGGGGTGCGGTATTTTTCGGCCAGGTTAAAGGCGCGAACCGTCAGGTCATATGTCTCCTGAACGCCCGAGGGGGATATGGCGATGATGGGATGGTCGCCGTGGGTGCCCCAGCGAGCCTGCATGACGTCGGCCTGGGAGGGGGAGGTGGGCAGTCCCGTGGAGGGGCCGCTGCGCTGGACGTTGACTATGACGCAGGGTATCTCGGCGGCCGAGGCATAGCCGATGTTCTCCTGCTTGAGGGAGAAGCCCGGGCCGCTTGTGGCCGTCATGGCCTTGACTCCGGCCACGGAGGCGCCGATGGCGGCGGCCATGCCGCCCAGCTCGTCCTCCATCTGGATGAACTTGCCGCCCACCTGGGGCAGGCGGAGAGCCGAGTTTTCGGCTATTTCGGTGGAGGGGGTTATGGGATAGCCGGAAAAGAACCTCATTCCGGCGGCGATGGCGCCCTCCACGCAGGCCTCGTTGCCCTGCAAAAGGGCAAAACGCTTTTCTGCCATTAGTTGTCACCTTCCTCTGTAAGATAGACGGCGTAGTCGGGGCATCTCATTTCACACATGCCGCAGGCAACGCAGCTTTCGGGCTTCGCGATAGATATTTTTCCGTTTTTCAGCTCCAGCGTCTCGGTGGGGCAAAAGGCGACGCAAATGCCGCAGCCTTTACACCACTCGGGCTTGACACAGAGCTTCTTTGTGGGGCTTGCCAATTCAAACACCTCCGCTTGATTTTTATTCGACATATTATGTTATATATAAAGCGCAAAATATTAATTTTATTTTATCATTTACGGAATATATATCAAAACATTTATTATATAGGCTTTACCACAGCCTTTGTGTTGTGGTATAATCATGTTGTATAAAAATGGCTTTCGATGTTTGTGAAATTTGATGCTTTGAAAAATCAAGTGGTGACAAAGGTATGAATTTCTTAAATTTGGAGTATTTCCTCGTGGTGGCCGAGGAACTGAATATAACCAAAGCCGCCCAGCGCCTGTATATATCCCAGCAGTCTCTGAGCAACCACATCCGCAGGCTGGAAAAAGACCTGAACACAAGGCTATTTGAGCGTTCGCCCAATATGGCGCTGACATATTCGGGCCAGAAGCTGGCCAAGGCGGCGCGGCAGATGCTGGCCATCAAAAGGCAGGTTACGGCCGAGATAGACGACATAAACCACAACCGCCGCGGCCATGTGCGAGTCGGTATCTCCCACACAAGGGGCAGGGTGCTGCTGAGCGACATACTGCCCGGCTTCAGGGAGAAGTATCCCTATGTGGAGCTGGCCGTCGTCGAGGGCAACACGGTGGAGCTTAGAGAGAGAATAACCAGGGGGGAGATAGACCTGCTTATCGACTTCGCCCCCATTGAGGCAAGCGACATCGCCACCGTGCCCATACTGACCGAGAGGCTTTATATGTGCCTGCCCCGTAAGGTCATGGAGGAGAGATTCCCCGGCATGAGCTACCGCGAGATTGCCGAGAGGATGAAGGAGGCTCGGGTTGAGGATTTTATCGAATACCCCTTCCTTATGATGACCCCCGACAACCAGATAAGGATAATACTGGACAAGATATTTGCCAGAGAGGGCATTACCCCGGAAATACTGTTGGAGACCGACAACATCGAAACTCTGCTTGCCCTCTGCGCCAAGGGCATGGGGATTACTTTTTATCCCGAGCTTTTTGTCAAGAACCTCGGCCTCAGCTTTGAAAGGGCGGCGGAGGAGCATAAGGTGGGCTTTTTCCCCATGGAGGACCCCGTCACCATGGGCCGTCTCGTGGTGGGCTACAGGCAGAGCGCCTATCTCTCCGACGCCGCCAGAAGCTTTATAGATTTTGTAAAGGACACCTACAGCGCCTTCGCGCTGGACTGACACAGGAGGATAAAATGGAACTGGAAATAAAGCTGTCCCCCGTCACGGCCTCTCAGGCCTCAAAAGTGTTCGAGGATAAGGCGGTGGCGCCCTTTTTGGGCGAGGCCGAGCGCCGCGATATGGAAAGCATCTATTACGGCGACGAAAGGGGCATACTCGGCGAGCTTGGCTGCGCCCTGCGCCTGCGAAAGGAAAACGGCAGGCCGATAGTCTGCCTCAAGATAAGAAGCGGCCAAAGCGGCATGGCCGAGGTCAGGCAGGAATACGAGACGGAGGCCCAAAATATAGAGGAGGGCGTCGCGGCGCTTTTAGAGCTTGAGGACATGAGCGCCGAGGGGGCGGCGGCGCTCAAAGAGTGCGGCGGCCTTTATCCGATATGCGGCAACTCCTTTACGCGCACCGAGGCCGAATACAGCCGCGACGGTCTGGTTTTTGTCCTTTCCTATGATATCGGGGAGTATTTCAGGGGGGATATCCGCGCCCCACTGGGCGAGCTCGAGCTGGAGCTTAAGGAGGGCGACCCGTCGGCCTTAAACGCCCTTTGCGCAGAGCTGGCCGAGCGCCACGGCCTGACCGTCTGTCATGTCAGCAAATACCGCAGGGCCATGGAGCTTGGAGAAAATCAGAATGAAAAAGCTCAGTAGGGAGAGCCGCGAAAGTCTGCTTTTTTTAATTTTCGGCGCGTTTTTGGCCATAATCGGCATCCTCTGGTATCGTCTTTCTCTCGCTTTGGAGGATGCCGGTTGGATGAGGGCCTTCGGCCTTTTTGTCAGCCGCTGTCTGGCCCGTTTCTGGTCGGTCATGCCTCTGGCCGCCGCCGAGCTGATATGGATATTCGGCGCTCTCGGCGCGGCCGCCGCCGTGATATACATGGGGATAAAGGGCGGCTTTAAAGGGGCGCTGGGGGCCGTCTGCCGTCTGGCCTTCGGGGCGGGGGCGATATACTGCCTTTTTGCCGTGACCTATCTGGTGCAGTTTTCGGCCGAGCCTCTCGGCGACGCTCTGGGCCTGAAGTCGGCAAGCTATACGACCGAGGAGCTGCTGGAGGTGGGCCTGACGGTGGCGTCACAGCTCAACGACGCCGCCGCGAGGGTCGAGAGGGATGAGAAGGGGCTTTACCGTCCCTCGGCGTCATACGGCGAGATAGCCCAAAGGGCCAAGGAAAGCTATTTGAGCGGCTCCATGGCCGATATGTATAAAAAAGGCTCGGGCGTACTGCCCAAAAGAGGCTGTCTGCTGTCAAAGGCCATGAGCCGGCTCGATCTGGCGGGGTATTATTTTCCGCCCACGGGGGAAAGCGTCGTCAGCACGGACATTGTCGCCACCAGCGTCGCCAACACCACGGCTCATGAAATGGCCCATTCCTTCGGCATAGGCAGGGAAAAGGAGGCCAACTTCGCCGCCTTTCTCTGCTGTGTGGAATCGGGCGATGACGACCTTATGTATTCGGGGCTTTTCAACGGCTACATCGCCCTGAACAACGCCCTTTACCGCGCCGATAAGGACAGATGGAAGCAGCTTTATTCGGCGCTTTCGCAGCCCGTCAGAGACGACCTTGAGGCCAAAAACCGCCATCTTGCCAAATACGAGGGAAAGATAAACGATTTCGGCAACGCCGTCAACGACGCCATGATAAAATCGACGGGACAGCCCGACGGGGTGCAAAGCTACGGCCTTGTCGTCGATCTTATCATGGCTTATTATCTCAAATAGGCGCGTGTGTTCCTTTATGGCTTCATTTACACAGGGGGTTTAAAAATGAATTTTTTATTTAAAATCTTTCCGCACTGTTTAAATGAGATATATAATATGCTATATTATAGGGTATAAAGAAAGTGGGGACTGAAAATGCAGAGACTGATAGTGACGATAGACGGCCGCAACTACACCATCGTGGCCGACGACGATGAAAACAACATCATGAAAAGCGCCGAGCTTGTGGACGGCGCGATAAAGGAGACAAAGGCCTCGGGCAGGCTTTCCTCGGTTGACTGCGCCGTGCTGGCCGCCCTCAACATAGCCGACAAGTATTTCAAGGCGCAGCAGTCGACCGACAATATGAGGGCACAGATAAGAAGCTACGCCGAGGAGTGCGCCTCGCTCAGAAGCGAGATAGTCAAGCTGAAGAAGGGCGGCAGGGAAGTATAATATGGCGCTGGAGATAATGAGTCCCGCGGGTTCCTATGAATCCATAGTGGCCGCCGTCAGAGGCGGCGCCGACGCCGTATATTTCGGCGCAGGAGATTTTAACGCCAGACGAAACGCCAAAAACCTCACCGACGAGGAGCTGGCCGACGCCATGAAATACTGCCGCCTCAGAGGCGTCAAAACATACCTGACGGTCAACACACTTGTCACCGACAGGGAGCTGAAAAAAGCCGAGGAGCTTATTGTCAAGCTGACCGACATGGGAGCCGATGCCATCATCGTGCAGGATTTGGGCATGGCCAGAATGATAAAGGCCGTTTCGCCCGATATGCCGATACACGCCTCCACCCAGCTGACGGTCCACAATCTGGCCGGAGTGCTGGCCTGTGCGGAAATGGGCTTTTCAAGGGTGGTGCTTTCGCGCGAGCTGCCCCTTTCGGAAATAAAGTTCATATGTGAAAACAGCCCCGTCGAGATAGAAATTTTCGGCCACGGGGCGCTTTGTATGTGCTATTCGGGCCAATGCTATATGTCGGCCATGATTGGCGGACGAAGCGGCAACAGGGGTCTTTGCGCCCAGCCCTGCCGCATGATGTATTCTTATGCCGGAGAGGCCCCTTGTTATCCCTTAAGCCTCAAAGACCTCAGCGTCGCCTCCTATCTCAAAAAGATTGAGGAGGCCGGAGTCAGGTGCATCAAGATAGAGGGCCGCATGAAAAGGCCCGAATATACGGCTCTTGTCACAAAGATATACAAGGACGCCGTCACCTTCGGCAGGAACCCATCCCGTGACGATATGTACAAGCTGGAGACCCTTTTCTCGAGGGACGGCTTTACCGACGGCTATCTGGCCGACAAAAAGGGCAAGCAGATGTTTGGCGTCAGGAGCGAGAGCGACGGCAGGGAGACGAGGGCCATATATAAAGAGGCCAGAGAGATATACGAGGCCGAGCCGGAGCCTCCCGTCATCGGCATTTCCCTGAGCTTTAAGGGCAAGGCCGGGGAGCCTATGTGCCTCAAGGCCGTCGACAGGGACGGCAACGAGTATTCGGCCGAAGGGCCCGTGCCCGAAAAGGCGCGGAGCAGGGCCACGACAAAAGAGGATGTGGAGTCGGCCCTCAAAAAGACGGGGGGCACAGTCTTTTTCCCCACCGATGTGGAGACAGAGCTTGACGACGGATTGAGAATACCGGCCTCGGCCCTCAACGCCATGCGCCGCCAGTGTACCGAGGGCCTTGCCTCGGGCAGGCGCACGCCGCCCAGAAGGCTGACCTCCGATTTCAGGACGGGGGTGCGCCGCTTCGGCTGGGAGGAAAAGCCGGGGTATATATACTCCTTCCGCTCTCTTTCACAGGTGACTCCGGCCATACTCGACCTGAAGCCCGATTATATATACCTGCCTCTCGGCGAGATAGACGCCAATATCGGCCTGATATCCGACCTCTGCCGCAGAGGGCTGAAAATAGGGGCCGTTCTGCCGCGCGTCACCTTTGACAGGGAGTGGACGGCCGTTATAGAGAGGCTGAGAAAGGCGAGGGAGGCCGGAGTGGCCGCCGCCGTCTGCGGCAATATAGCCCACCCCTATCTGCTGAGGAAGATGGGCTTTGAGCTGAGGGGCGATTTCGGCCTCAACGTCATGAACTCCCAGAGCGTGAGGGAGCTGAAAAACATGGGCCTTGACGCCTGCACCCTCTCCTTTGAGATGACCTTGCCCCAGATAAGGGACATTTCATATCTGCTGCCCTGCGAGATGATAACATACGGCCGTTTGCCCCTTATGATAACAGAAAACTGCGTGCTGAAGCGCCTTGACGGAAGGGGCTGTCCCTGCGACGGCGGCCCTGTTTATATCTCCGACAAGACGGGGCGCTCCTTCCCGATTTACAAGGAGGAGGGCTGCCGAAGCACGGTATATAATTCCGAGCCGCTGTATCTTGCCGACAAGGAGGCCGATTTAAGGGGCCTCGGGGTGCGCTGGCACAGGCTGGAGTTCATCACGGAGAACCCCAAGGAGTGCCTCAAAACGGCGGTAGCCTATATGGAGGGCAATACCTCTCTGCCCTCGAAGATGACGAGAGGGCTTTATTACAGGGGTGTGCAGTGACCCCTTTGCGAGTGGTGTTTTATGCTTATTTTAGCTTCACAGTCTCCCAGAAGGAGAGAGATAATGGAAAGGCTGGGTCTGCCCTTTGAGGTCAGGCCCTCTCCCTATGAGGAAAAGCCCTCAAAGGGAGCCGCGCCCCATGAGCTTGTGGTCTCTCTGGCCAAAGGCAAGGCCGAGGCTTTGGGGCGCGACGGGGAGGACGTCGTCATCGGCGCCGACACCGTTGTGGCCCTTGACGGGGAGATATTGGGCAAGCCCCGGGACAGGGAACAGGCCAAGCGCCACCTGCGCGCCCTTTCGGGCCGACGCCACAGCGTTTTCACCGGCGTGGCCGTCGTTTGTGGGGGCGTCACCCATACCTTCTGGGAGGAGACGGAGGTCGAGTTCCGCCCCATGAGCGACAGGATGATAGACGAATATATAAAGACGGGCGAGCCGATGGACAAGGCCGGCTCCTATGGCATACAGGGGGTCGGAGGCAGGTTTGTAAAGGCCATAAGGGGCGACTATTACAATGTCATGGGCCTGCCCCTCTGCGCCCTTTCCTCCCTTTTGGAGGAGCTGGGCATAATTGACGGAGGGGACAGGGCATGAAGATTTTCCGCTCGAAGCTGATAATATTCGCCGCCGTCATAACGGCCGTTTGCATAGGACTTATGCTCTATTCGGGCGGCACGGGAAAATCCTCCTTTGTCACAAGGGCGCTGGGCGCCGTCGTGGTGCCCGTGCAGGAGGGGGTCTCGGCCGTCGTAGACGGGCTTTCCGATTTTTTCGGCTATTTCTACCGCTATTCATCCCTTGTGGAGGAAAACGCCCGTCTGCGCGAGCAGATAAACAAATATCAGGAGATGGAACAGCGGTATTTAAGCGCCATCAGCGAGAACACCCAGCTCAGAAAGCTGACGGGACTTGCCATGAAATACAAGGATTTCGATTTTGAGGTCTGTCAGGTCTCGTCGGTCTACAGGGGTGTGGCTCAGGTGGGCATGGTGCTGAACAAGGGCGCCTCCTCGGGCATCGAGGCCGGCGACGTCGTCATGACCGAGGCCGGCTTTGTCGGATATATATCGACGGTCGGCCCCACCTACAGCGAGGTCGTCACCGTTCTCGACATATCCTTCAAGGCCGAGGCAAAGGTGTCGCGCACCAAGGAGACGGTCATCGCCGAGGGCGATTTTGACCTTATCGAGGAGGGGCGCTTCAGGCTGGCCTATCTGCCCACCGACACCGACATAAAGGAAAACGACATGGTGGAAACCTCGGGCTACGGAGGGGTTTATCCTCCCGGCCTTGTGCTGGGCAGGGTCGACAGAGTCGAGCTTGACAAAAGCGGCATGACATGCAACGCCGTACTGCGTCCGGCCGACGATATACTGGAGCTGAAATGGGTGTATGTCGTCAAGGACTTTGAGGTGACAGACTGATGGAATACGGCATAAACAGGCGCGCGGCGGCAAAGGGGATAATATATATCCTGCTGGCCACGCTGTGCTATATACTGCCGGCGGCAAGGGGCATGGTGCCCGGCTACGGCCTGCCGACGGTAAATGTCATGCCCTTTTTTATAGCCGCCGTCGGATTTTTCGAAGGCCCTTATATGGCCGGGGCCGTCGGCCTTTACGGAGGGCTGCTGCTCTCCCTTTCCTCCTCGACGGTGGAGGGGGCCGAGGGGCTTATACTGGCCTTTTTCGGCATATTCTGCGGCAGCGTGGGGGTCATGATGATGAGGAAGATACTGCCCTCGGTCATGCTGTGCGGCATAGGACTGCTGGCCGGAAGAGGCATTATTTCGGCCACCTATTACAGGATATTTTACGGCGTCTCATTTTGGAGCGTCCTTGTCAGCTATCTGAGAATAATCGCCCTTTCGGCCCTGCCGGGGGCGCTTTGCTATTTCATCGTGTCGGCCGTCAGCCGCCGATTTTTTGAGGAAGAGGATACATGAACAGAAAACAGTCGGCTCTGCGCGTGGGCATATTGGCCGCCCTTATGTGCCTTATATCGGGGGTCATGTGCCTGCGCCTTGTATATCTTCAGCTGGCCAAGGGCGAGAACTACCGCGCCACAGCCGCCCGTCAGACCTCGGTCAGGTATACCCTCAAGGCCTCTCGCGGCGAGATATTGGACAGAAACGGAACCCCTCTTGTTTCAAACGAGCTGAGCTATTCGGTCCGCTTCAATTATTACGACTGGGACAGGGAGAACCAGAACGAGGTTATAGCCCGGGTCTGCCGCATCCTCAAGGAGGGGGGGCGTACAGAGGAGCCGGACACATTGCCCCTCAGCTATACTTTTCCCTTTGAATACACATACGCGGATGCAGAGTCGGGCACGGGCAAGGAGCTGATGGGCTTTGTCAAAAACACTCTCAAGCTGGAGGAGCTGCCCACGGCAACAGAGCTTTTCGACATGCTGTGCGAGAGGTTTGATATCGACCCGAACATGAGCTTTGCCGACAGGAGAACGGTGGCCGGGGTAAGGTATGATATGGTGGTACACGAGTTTTCGGCCTATACTCCCTTTACGCTGGCCGACAACGTGGACATCGATTCGGCCGCCCATATAAGCCAGATGTACCGCTCGCTGCCCGGCGTGTCGATAGAGACCGACTCGACGAGGAAATACGACACGGCCTACGCCGCCCATATTCTCGGCAGGGTGGGCAAAATATGGCGCGAGGAATATGAGGAGCTGAAAAGCGAGGGCTACGGCCTCAACGCCATTTTAGGTAAGGACGGCATGGAAAAGGCCCTTGAGAGCTATCTCAGGGGGGTCGACGGCAAGGAGACGCTGGTCGCCGATATAGCCGGCAACGTCACCGAGAGGTATGTCTCGGAGGAGCCGAAGCCGGGCAACAACTGCTATCTGACCATCGACATCGACCTTCAGGAGACAGCCGAAAGGGCCCTTTCCCAAACGATAGAGAATATAAGGGCCACGGGAGCGCGCAGGGCCAACCGCCAGGGGGCCGACGCCGAGGGGGGAGCCGTCGTCGTCATAGATGTCCGTAACGGCGAGGTTCTGGCCATGGCCAGCTATCCCACCTATAATCTGGCCACCTTCAACGCCGATTACGCGGAGCTTAACAGCGATCCCCTCTCTCCCATGTACAACCGCGCCATACAGGGCATATATCCCCCCGGCTCGACCTTTAAAATGGCCACGGCCGCCGCCGCGCTGGAGGAGGGGGTAATAACCCCCAACACCAAGATAACCGACCTTGGCATTTACACATATTATCAGGGCTATCAGCCCAGATGCTGGATATATAAGGACACGGGGCGCACCCACGGCAGAATAAATGTCAGCGGCGCAATAAAATATTCCTGCAACTATTTTTTCTATGAGGTCGGCAGGATAATGGGCATAGACACGCTGGAAAAATACGCCCATTCCCTCGGCCTCGGACAGCTGACGGGCATCGAGCTTTCGGGCGAGAAGGCCGGTCAGGTGGCCTCGCCCTCGACGGTGGAGGACTGGGAGGGCGGCCTTGTGCTTCAGGCGGCCATCGGCCAGTCGGCCCACCAGTTCACGCCGATACAGCTGGCCAATTATGTCGCCACCATTGTCAACGGCGGCACACGCTACCGCCCGCACCTGCTGAAAAAGGTGGTAGACTATTCCTTCAGCGCCACGGTAGAGGACGTACTGCCCGAGGTTTTGGAGGAGGTCAGCCTCTCTCAGGAGACGATAGACGCCATCAAGGAGGGCATGAGGGGCGTCGTCACAGAGGACGGTACAGCCTCGTCGGTATTCAGGGGCTATCCCATAGCCGTCGGCGGCAAGACAGGCTCGGCCCAGACGCGCGCCGGACGCTCGGCCCACGGCGTCTTTGTCTCCTTTGCACCTTATGACGAACCCGAGATAGCCGTCTGCGTCATCGGCGAATACGCCGGAAGCGGCGGCAGCGTTGCCCCCGTCGTCGTCGAGATATACAACGAATATTTCGGCCTCAACGAGCCGAAAGTTGACACGGGAGAAATTATACAAAACTGATTGGCATATCTGACAAAATCATATTGATTATAAAAAATAATCTTGTGCAGTATTGATACTTGCTATATAATGATAGATGTTATAAAGTCTTTTTTTGTAACGGAATGGTAAAAAGGCTTTATAAATTTGAGTTTGCTCTGTTTTAAATCGGCGGCTTGCCGCCTATTAAATTTCTTTTCACCACCGACCGAAGCGTGGCCATAGGAAGGGGGATACAAAGGGGGGAACCTGTGGCCCTTGCAACTTGGAACTGGTTCCCCCCTTTGACAGGAGAGCCGAGCCGGCTCTATTATTACAGCTTCCTACGCGGACTGCGTCCGCAAGGACAACCCCTCAGTCACGGCGTTATACGCCGCGACAGCTCCCCTTGCACAGGGGAGCCAGGATTAAGGGCAGAGAAGAGAGAAAAGAGAAGAACTAAAAGAGAAGAACTGTTGAAAAGGGGGTGTTATTATGGACGGTCAGGTCATTGCCGTGATATCGGGCAAGGGAGGCACGGGAAAAACCTCTTTCTGTTCCGGAGTGGCCGTGGCTCTTTGCGCCGTGGGCGAAAAGGTGTTGCTCATCGACGCCGACTGCGGACTGCGCAGCCTGGACATTGTGCTGGGCATGAGCGACAGGCTGCTCTTTTCCTATGCCGACGTCATAAAGGACAACTGTTCCCTCAAGGAGGCGGCGGTAAAACACCCCATCGTCAGGAACCTCAGGGTTCTGACGGCTCCGTCATCCATAGATATCGGGGCTTCGATAACGGCGGAGGAGATATCGGCCCTTCTGCAAAGGGCGAGGGAGCATTTTACATTCGTCATCATTGACTGCCCGGCCGGCTTCGGCCCCGAGGTCATGGGCTTTGCCGGAGCTGCCGACAGGGCCGTTGTCGTCTCGACGCCCGACTATACCTCCCTTCGCGGAGCGCAGAGAATAGGGGAGCAGGTGACGGGCGGAGGGCTGGAAAAGGTCAAACTGGTTCTCAACCGCGTCAGAGCCGGTATGATAGACACCGGCAATTCGGTCAACATAGACGCCGCCATGGACGCTGCCAATCTGGCCCTTTTGGGCGTCGTGCCCGAGGACAGCGATATAATCGCCTGCGGAAATCTGGGCAGGGTGCTTATGCTCCATTCTCAGGGCGGAGCCAGACAGGCGTTCGACAACATTGCCCGACGCCTTAAAGGCGAGAGGGTCAGACTGCTGGAAAATGTCAGGCTCAGGGATAAATAGTTTAAATACATCGGAGGTCAACAATGAATATAGCTTTGGTTGCCAAGGACAACAAAAAAGAGCTTATGATACAGTTCTGCATAGCCTATTGCGGCGTGCTGGCCAAGCACAACCTGTGCGCCACGGCCACGACGGGCAAAATGATTGCCGACGCCACGGGCCTCAAGATAGACTGCCTTATGCCCGGCGCCACGGGAGGGGAGGAGCAGATAACGGCCAGAGTCATCTATAATCAGATAGACCTTGTGCTTCTGTTCAGAGACCCCATGGTGAAATATGACAACGATGTGACCCTTAACAACCTTTTGCAGAACTGCGATAAAAACGCCATTCCCGTCGCCACAAACGCCGCCACGGCCGAGGTGCTGATACAGGGCCTTGCCAGAGGCGATATGGCGTGGCGCGAAATCGTCAACCCTCAGTAAAGAAATAACAGACTATGACAGAAAGTATAGTATATTTTGAGAAAAAAGGCCGCGAGAATACGGCCAAGACGATAGAGCTTGCCGTCAGAGAGGCCAAAAGGCTGGGCATAAAAAAGCTGGTGGTCGCCTCCAACGCCGGAGGCACGGCATTGCAGATACCCGAGGACTGCGGCCTTGACGTCACCGTCGTCTCCTATGCCTATGGGCAGAAGGAGCCGGGGAACCATCCCATGACCGAGGAGACAAGAAAGGCGCTCAATGACAGGGGATACCATATTGTCCACGCCGCCCACACCCTCAGCGGCGTCGAGCGCAGTCTGTCCAACACCTTCGGCGGCGTTTATCCCGTCGAGATAATAGCCCATACCCTCAGGATGTTCAGCGCCGGAACAAAGGTCAGCGTCGAGATATGCGCCATGGCGGCCGACGCCGGATATGTCACGGCGGGGGAGAGTGTCATGGCCGTGGCCGGTACGGGAAGCGGAGCCGACACGGCGATTGTTTTAAGGCCGGAGGTCTCCTCCAAGCTGCTCAAAACAAAGATAGACAGATATATCTGCAAGCCGATACTTGATTAGTGGTGAGATAATGCGCGAAATATTTGAAAGAAGAAGCGTCCGCTCCTATACATCGGAGGATGTTTCCGCACAGGATGAAGAGCTGCTGCTCCGCGCCGCCATGCAGGCTCCCTCGGCCGGCAATGAACAGCCCTGGCATTTTGTAGTCATCAGGGACAGGGAGGTCATGCTGGAGATAGAAAAAAGCCAGCAATACGCCTCCATGCTGAAAACGGCCCCCATGGCCGTGGTGGTCTGCGGCGATAAGGCCAGCGCGAAGTTTCCGCACGAGTTCTGGATTCAGGACTGCTCGGCGGCACTTGAAAATCTGCTGCTGGAGGCGGTGCATCTCGGCCTCGGGGCCGTATGGATGGGGGTATATCCCGTGCCCGAAAGGGTGGAAAACCTCAAAAGAATTTTGGGTTTGCCCGAAAGCGTTTATCCCCTCGGCATAGTGGCCGTCGGACGAGCCGATAAACGCCTCGAACCTGTCGACAGGTTTGATGCTTCCAAAGTGCATAAAAACAGGTGGTAGTTTGGCTTTTGCTACTTTTGGCCGTCCAAAAGTAGAACCTTTTGGTACTTTTCGGTTACGAAAAGTACGGTCTTCTTCCGTCGCTTCGCGACGGACATAACGGACATTCAAAAAAGCCCCGACTTTCGTCGGGGCTTTTGTTGAATTCTTGGCCCCCCCTGTGCAAAGGGGCTGTCGCCATAAGGCGACTGGGGGATTGTAGTTTAGCTGATAGGTAGATTGACAACCCCTCAGTCCACTTCGTGGACAGCTCCCCTTACACAGGGGAGCCAAGATA
>CANSNO010000018.1 GCA_947648385.1 uncultured Clostridia bacterium | reverse complement strand
GGGACGACTTGTACCTCTTTCTGGGGGTCAGGGGGGCAGGGCATCCCCCTGTTTGCTTTTTGTTTCTTTTTCTCGAAAATTGTGCTTTGCACAATTTGGGCGGCTTATGACGCCCTCGCCGCCAATGCGGCGCTCGATTTTCGCCAATTCATTTGGCGGAAATCTATTTAATTTGTCGGGGCCCCATTAAAAATCTCTTTTTTTAATGGGGAGTAAATCTTTTGGATACTTTTCGAGCCCGAAAAGTATCGAACTGTCGGTGCGAGGCACCGAAATTATTATAGCTTCCGAAAAAAGAACAAACCTGATATAATAACATAAACAACCAAAGCGTGAGGACGATAAAATGTATAACGAATACGACAACGAGAAGTTTTTTGAGGAATACGGCAAAATGGCCCGAAGCAGGGGCGGCCTGAGCGCCGCCGGGGAATGGCACCTGTTAAAGCCCCTTTTTCCTCCGCTGGAGGGGAAAACCGTCCTCGATTTGGGATGCGGCTACGGCTGGCACTGTGCCTATGCGGTAGAGCAGGGGGCGGAAAAGGTATTGGGCCTCGATTTGAGCCGTAAAATGATAGAAGAGGCCGAAAGGCGCAATCCCGATGACAAAATCCGGTACCGCGTCTGCGGCATGGAGGATTATGAATATCCCGAGAGCGCGTGGGACTGCGCCGTCTCCAATCTGGCGCTCCATTATATTGAAAATCTTGACGGGGTTTTTAAAAAGGTGTATAAGACGCTGAAGCCTGGCGGAGTATTTATTTTCAACATCGAACATCCCGTTTTCACATCGGGCGTCGGCCAGGATTGGGCATACGATGATGACGGCAGGCCGAAATACTGGCCTGTGGACGATTATTTTAAGCCGGGCGAGCGCGTGACCCACTTTTTGGGATGTGAGGTTATTAAACAACACCACACGCTGACCCAGATACTGATGGGACTGCTGAACAGCGGCTTTGAACTGAAAGCCGTCCGCGAGGTGGAGCCGCCCGAGGAAATGATGGATATTCCGGGCATGAGGGACGAGCTCCGCCGCCCCATGATGCTGCTTGTCAAGGCGGTGAAAAGGTGACAGGGTGAAAGAGATAATCGCCTATGAGATGTCTCTGACAGTGCCGACGGGGCGCTGTGACATTCAATGTGTTCCATTTTATTAGGCGGCTTCGCCGCCGCAAAGGCATAAGTTTTATTGGAAAATATATTTGATATCCTCTCCCCATTCGCCGTAAAGTGCAAAAAGGCCGAAAAATCCGGCTCTTGCCGCCATCTCGGCCTTTTGGCGCGCCGAGGTCTTGTCGTCGTACATGACAAAATGGGGCGTCTTGCCGTCCATATAGGTGAAATAGCGGCAGCACAGCTCGGTGGAATAATAGCCTCCGCCGCTCTGCTCCAGTAGGTAGTCGAACTCCTGCCGTGACAGGGGCCTGCCCGTGGCGTCGGCCGAGGGCATTTCAAAATCGTTTCGGGTGCGGATAAGCTCGAGACAGAGGCGAGACGGGTCATAGAGTGAGGAAAAATGCTCGAGCATTTCGGCAAAGGAGCCTCCGCTGATGGCCGACGGCACGAGCAGCTTGGCCTGGGGAGCGCGCGCGGCAAGCTCGACGGGCACATAGTGTACAAGCCCCATGGAGGCCAGAAAGGGGCAGAGACGCGAAACAAAGGCCGCCCCGTCGTCGCTGACGGGGATGTCAAGCAGGACGCCGCCGTAGCCACGGCGCTTGACCCTGGCGCCTATATCGGAGGCCACCCTTTCGGCGTCGACGCCGCCCAGAGGGCGGTCTTGGGAATAAAGGCCCATCAGCCCTCCCTTGCCTGTCGGCTGGATATCGGGCTTTATGCCCTCGGGCGTCAGAGAATATATGAGATCGACGCAGGGAAAGCCCAGCGCGGCGGCATGGGAAATATCCCTGCCTATGGTAACGGTAAAAGTTTTTATATTGCCTGTCATTTGCCTTGCCCCCTGTACCGGTGATGTGATAAAATATCTATAGGCATTTTATCTGTAGATAAAACAGCAATATAAATATACGCCGATAGAAAAAGTATATGCGTGATAAAGGGGCGGCATAAATTGATATTTCCTTTTCCACATGAAATATATGAAAGCGTCAGCGATATAACCCCTCGGGAGCTTGAACGCCTCGGGATAGAGGGGCTGCTCCTCGATATAGACGGCACGCTGGCCCGTACCGACACTCCGCGCCCCGACGATAACGTCATGTCGTGGCTCAGACTCATGGAGAAAAGCGGCATAAAGCTTTATATCCTTTCAAACAATAAAAGCCCCGAAAGGACAAAAAGCTATGCCGGGCTTATCGGCTGCCGCTGGAGCCACCGTTCTCGCAAGCCCTCTAAAAAGGGCTTTCTCGAAGCGGCGCAAAGCCTCGGCCTGCCCCCCGAAAGGTGCGCCATCGTGGGCGACCAGATATATACCGACGTGCTTGGAGGGCTGCGCTGCGGCATGAAGACACTGATGGTGCAGACACTTGACAGCTACCTTTGGTATTTTCCGCTGCGGCGACTTGTCGAGCTGCCCTTCAGATACAGGAGGAAGAATGGATAGAGCCGTATTCGGCCCCGCCGGTTCCAGCGAGGCCTTTTCTCAAAAATACAAGTCGTCTCTCATGGCCCCGGCCTATCTCGAGGCTTTCGGCCTCGACTGCTTTGAGTATCAGTGCGGCAGGGGGGTCAACATTGGCCGCGAGAGCGCCGAAAAGCTCGGTGAAGAGGCAAAAAAGCACAATATAAAAATGTCCCTCCATTCGCCCTATTTTATCAACCTTTCGGGCGACGGGGAGAGGGTGGAGAAAAATATCGGCTATATTCTGGCCTCGGCCCGCGCCTGCGACCTTATGGGAGGGGACAGGGTGGTCGTCCACTGCGGCGGACTTTCCGGCCGCACAAGACAGGAGGCCATGAAAAACACCCTCTTCAATCTCGGCGCGGCCCTTGACGCCCTCGACGGCGAGGGACTGGGCCATATAACCCTCTGCGTCGAGACGATGGGCAAGATAAACGTGCTGGGGGATTTTGACGAGATAACCGAGATATGCCGAAGGTATGAAAGGCTGCTTCCCTGCATCGACTTCGGCCACCTCAACTGCCGCACGGGAGGGGCAGTCAACAGCTATGAGGCGTTCGGCGCTCTGCTGAGCGCCATGGAGAACCGTCTGGGCAGGGAACGGGCCGAAAGCTTCCACGCCCATTTCAGCAAGATTGAATATTCAAAAGGGGGCGAGGTCAGGCACCTGACCTTCGAGGACGATAAATACGGCCCCGACTTCGACCCTCTCGGCCGCCTTTTGGCCGAAAGGGGCTTTAAGCCGAGAGTGATATGCGAGTCGGCCGGCACGCAGGACGCCGACGCGCTGACAATGAAAAATATATATCTCAATTATTTGAAGGAGGAATAATTATGAACAGGCGTGAAAAAATTGCCGCCATGCTGAGGGAAAAGGGCTTTGACGCCGTCCTGCTGACGGGACAGGAAAATCTTCAGTACGCCACGACCTTCGGTCACCTGGAGGGCCTTGTCATCATAACAAAGGAGGGCGACGGTTTCTGCTATACCGATTCAAGATATATAGAGGACGCCACCGCCGTCATGTCTCCCCTCGGCTATACCGTCATCCAGCCGGAAAGCTCCTATCCCACGCCCTCGACCCCTCAGGAGATAATCGATCGCTGCGGCATAAAGACTCTGGCCTTTGAGGATTCGGTCATGCCGGTCAGCAGGTTTATAGATTTCCAGAAGGCTCTGACGGCCAAAATGGCGCCTGTCGGCGACGCCTTTGACGTTCTGCGCGAGGTCAAGGACGAGGGGGAGATAGCCGATATCGTCGCCGCCCAGCGCATAGCCGAAAGCGCCCTTGAGGAGCTTTTGCCCCGTATAAAGGTCGGCGCGCGAGAGGACGAGCTGACGGCCGAGCTGGAATACCTGATGAAGAAAAAAGGCTCGGAGGCCGTAAGCTTCCCCACAATTCTCCTTTCGGGCCCCCATACGTCCATGCCCCACGGAAAGCCCGGACACAGGGCCATAGAGAAGGGCGATTTTGTGACGATAGACTTCGGCGCCAAGAAGAACGGCTACGGCTCGGATATGACGAGGACATTCGCCGTCGGCTTTGCCTCCGACGAGATGAAGAAGATATACAACACCGTGCTTGACGCCCAAAAGGCCGGCATCGAGGCCCTCGAGGTGGGCAAGAGGGGCTGCGACGTCCACAGGGCGGCCGCCGACGTTATAGCCGCCGCCGGCTACGGCGGATTCTTCCGCCACGGGCTGGGACACTCCCTCGGCCTCAATATCCATGAAAACCCCAGAGCCTCTTTGAGCTATGAGGGAACCTTCAAACAGGGCAACGTCATCACCATGGAGCCGGGAATATATATCCCCGGCCTTGGCGGCGTCAGAATAGAGGATATGATATATCTGGCACCCGAGGGCAAGAGAAACCTGACACAGTTCCCCAAAGAGCTGATGATACTTTAAAATAAAAGCTCATCCTCACAAATAAAACTTGCTTTTTTTATTATATTATAATACAATATTTGTGTTATATATTAACCATTAGGAGGATTATTATATGGTAACAGCCGGCGATTTCAGAAACGGCGTAACATTTGAAATGGACGGACAGGTGCTCCAGATCATCGAGTTCCAGCACGTCAAGCCCGGAAAGGGCGCCGCCTTTGTCCGCACCAAGTGCCGCAACGTCATTACAGGCGCCGTTGTCGAGCGCACCTTTAACCCCACCGATAAGTTTGAAAACGCTATTGTCGAGCGCAGGGATATGGAATATCTCTACAACGACGGAGACCTTTATTATTTCATGGACGTCGAGACATACGAGCAGATGCCCCTCAACGCCGACAAGCTTTCCGATTCCTTCAAGTTCGTCAAGGAGAACACCGTCGTCAAGATTCTGTCCTACAAGGGCAACGTCTTCGGTCTGGAGCCTCCTCTGTTCGTCGACCTTGAAGTCGTGGAGACCGAGCCGGGCTTCCGCGGCGACACGGCCACCAATGTAACAAAGCCCGCTACCCTTGAGACGGGAGCCGAGGTCAAGGTGCCTCTCTTCATCGACAAGGGCGAAAAAATAAGGATAGACACACGCACAGGCGAGTATCTGGAGCGCGCGAAGTAATTCTGCCTCCTGAACAGGAAAGGAGAACAACATGACCATTACCGAAAAGACAGCATATCTGAAGGGCCTTATGGAGGGCCTCAAGATAGGTAAAGAGGACGATATGGGCAAGCTTGTGTCCGCCATCGTCGAGACCCTTGACGAAATGGCTCTTGCCATCGACGATATCGACGCCCATATGGACGAGGTCGACGCCGAGATAGAGGACATCGAGGATACCATAGAGGATATCGAGGACGCCATTGACGATATCGACGACGATATTGACGACATCTGCGACGCCATCGACGAGATTTACGATGACGACGATGAGGATGACGACGATTACGACTGGGACGACGACGAGCTTTATGAGCTTGAGTGCCCCACCTGCGGCGAGCATATCGTCATCGACGAGGTTCAGCTCGGCGGCGGCGAGATGAAGTGCCCCGCCTGCGGCGAAGACCTTGAGTTTGACCTTTCTTCTCTTGTCGAGGACGACGGGGAAGAGGACGAGGAATAATTTTATCGTTTAAGGCAGACGGAACTTTATCCGTCTGCCTTTTTATATCAAAAAGGAGGAGCGGAAAATGCAGATTGACAATAAAAGAAAAGAAGAGTACAGAGGGACACTCAAAGACCTGCTGAAAATATCCTCCCCCTCGGGCAAGGAAAGGGTCATGACCGAGCATATAATTCCCCTTGTCAAGCCCTATGCCGAGGATGTTTCCTATGACAATTACGGCAATCTTATAGTAAATGTGGGCGGAGAGGGCAAAAAGCTTATGCTCTGTGCCCATGTTGACGAGCTTGGATATTGGATACGCACGATAACCGACGACGGCTTTCTCATTCCGGCCAACGTCCGCGTGCCCGATAAATGCGTCGAGGCAAGGCAGGTGGTGGTCAACGGAAAAATCCCGGGCATAGTGGGCACAAAGGCGGCCCATTTGCAGACCCCCGAGGAGCGCCGTCAGCTTTTGGGGCCAAACGAGATATTTATTGATATCGGCGTTTCCTCGAGGGAGGAGGCCGAAAAGCTGGGCGTCAGGACGGGCAGCTATGCCTCCCATGTCAACAATTACATGGAGATGGCCGATTCCGACCTTGTCTGTTGCCGCGCCGTCGACAACCGCGCCGGCTGCGCCGCCCTGATAGAGCTTTTGAAGCACATCGACAAAAGCCGCCTTTCATGTCAGCTCTATATCGTCTTTACCCTTCAGGAGGAGGTGGGCCTCAGGGGCGCGGCGGCCGCCGTCAATTATCTCTGTCCCGATATGATGATAGCCGTCGATACGGTCCCCTGCGCCGACACTCCGGGCATGAACTGGCGCCGCGACCTTCCGATTCAGCTGGGGCACGGCGTGGTGTGCAGCATTTCGGAAGGGGCCGGACCGATGAACTTCATACATCCCGATATGGAGAAAAAGATATTTGACCTCAAGGACAAATATGATATTCCCCTCCAGCCGGCCTCCATCTGCGGCTTCAGCGCCTCCACCGACGCTTTGGCCGGCTCGATACAGGGCAGAGGGGTGGCCGCGGCCACGCTGACCATACCGCGCAGGTATTCCCACTCGCCCGTCGAGCTTATGCACCTGAATGACGCCATGGCCATGATGGAACTGCTGGAACATTTTGTCACCGAATAAAAATGCTTTAAAGGCCGTGGGATTGACAAAACCGTCAATCTCACGGCCTGTTTTTTGTGCATTATCCCGATTTTCTGCCGCCGATTTGACCTTTCAGCCGTTGTGTTATAGAATTGATTTCAGTAAGTAATAAAAAAGTGAGAGGAAGAGAGAAAGTGAAGCTACCGGGATTTTTCAGGCTGCCCGTCAGCGATGACGCGCGCCTCATGGAACAGCAGAAAAAGCTGTTCCCGGCCGTATTTGTCGGCCAAACTTCGGCCATGCTCCTCGGCCTTGTCAACGTGGCCGTCATGGGCGCCATATCGAGCGCCGCTCTGGCCGGCGTGGGACAGGTCAACACGATAAACAATGTCATCGTATATTTTTTCAATAACTACGCCATGGGCGGCAACGTCATGGTGGCCCAGAATGTGGGCGCCGGTGATGAGCGAGGGGTCAAAAAGAGCGCGTCACAGTCGCTCCTTTTGGGCCTGATATTCAGCCTTGCCGTCACGGCCATCGTGTTTTTCGCCCGTGTGCCCCTGCTTTACGGCCTTTACGGCGCCGCCGAGGCCGAGGTCATGCGTTATTCGGTCGAGTATTTCACCATTTCCGTGCTGGCGACGCCGCTGTGGTTCGTATATTACCAGTGCGTCGGCGTTTTCCGCTCGGCCGGCGACACAAAAACGCCTATGATAATCGGTCTGGTGATGAACGTCGTCAATATCGTTCTCAGCTATCTTTTCGTCATCGTCATGGGTCTCGGCCCTGCCGGAGCCGGATATTCCATGATAATATCGGTCGGCACGGCTGCCGTCCTCGGCCTTATCCACATATTCTCGGAGAACAGCAAGGTCTGCATAAAGGGCGAGTTCAGGCTCAGGCTTGAAAAGGAGATAGTCAGCAAAACACTGTCGGTCGGCATACCGGCCGGAATAGAGAACCTCATGTTCAACGGCGGCAAGGTGCTGCTTCAGGTATTTCTCTCCACCATGGGCACGACGGTCATCTCGGCCTATCAGGTGGCAAACTCGGTCATCAGCGTGACCCAGCTGCCCCTCCAGTCCTATTCGGTGCTTGTCATCACTCTGGTCGGCCAGGCCGCCGGAACCGACAGCAAAAAGAAGACCAACGACACGGCACAGCACATGATGCGTACCGGCCGCAAGGGCGCCCTTATTTCCATGTTCTTCAAGGTGCTGCTCTGCTATCCCATCGCACTTTGCTTTTCAAGGGACATTTCCGTCGTTAACACGGCTGTCACCATGTTCCTGCTGGAGACGGTGTTTATGCCCTTCTGGGCCGATTCCTTTATGCTGCCGAACTGCTTCCGCGCCGCCCGCGACGTCAAATATACGCTGGTCGTCGGCTCGATAACCATGTGGGTCGTCAGGGTTTTCGGCGCATATGTGTTCGGCATCCTGCTTCATATGAACGGCCACGGCATATTCCTCGCCATGTGTCTCGACTGGATAGCCCGTACCTTCTTCTTCAAGCGCCGCTTTGACAGCGGAGTCTGGCTCCAGAAGGTCGGCAACGCCGACGAGGTCGTGACAGAATAAAAGATGCTTTTTGTTTCTTTTTCTCGAAAAAGAAAAGTCTTTTAGTTACTTTTCGACTTTGAAAAGTAACGAACTGTTGGAGCGAGGAAGTTTAATTATTACAGCTTCCAAAAAGGACATAGTTTTTACTAATAAAAAGTAAGCCCTTTTGGTACTTTTTGGGCACGAAAAGAACGGCCTTTCCCCGTCACAAAGTGACGAACATAACCGACATACAAAAAGCCCCCGACAGCTGTCGGGGGCTTTAATTATTGCTTTATGTCCGTCGCGAAGCGACGAAATTAGGTCGTTCTTTTGTTCGCACAAAAGAACCAAAATGCGTTACTTTTTCTGAGAAAAAGTAACAAAAAGCGCCTATTTTTTAATATAATTTATCTTGAGGCCTGTTTTTTCGGCTATGAAATCCGAAAAGCCCTCTTTTGGAGAGGCGCAGTCCTTTCTAAGTATAAGACCCTCCTTGGCCGAGACAAAAAGATAATAACGCTCGTCATCCTCAAAGATATCTCGGATGACCGAATATTGATATTTCCTGTCGCTTATCCTGTCGTGGCTTTTTATCTCATTGGGTGAGAAGAGGTATGACACGGCGCCGCCCTTGTTGTCGTAGTTTTTCCACAGCATACGGCCCGAGTGCTTGGTGTCCTTGCCGTAGAAAATGGCAAGACCCACAACCGTGATAAATATAGCCGGCAACAGCACCGACATCGTCGCTCCGCCGCCGCGTACCGCCGAGTATACCGACAGCACAATGTTAGCCATGCCGCCGATGACCATAAAGGCTCCGGCCAGACGGGAGAGGATGTTGAGCAGCTTTATGCTGACCTTTCCCGTCGAACGCGCGATATAGGCCGACATAAAGGCGATAAAATCGCTCTCGTCATATGTCATATTAAATCTGTACTGCATGGCAGAGCGCCCCCGTTTTTATATCAGATTTCAACAGCTACGCCGAGGCCCTGCGCCTTGGCCTTTTCATATATAAGCTGCGCCGCGGCGATGTCCTCGACCGAAATGCCGATGGTCTCGAAAAGTGTCACCTGACTGTCATTTTCGCGGCCGACCAGCTCGCCCGTCATGACCTTGCCGATCTCGCCGATAAGGTCTTCCTTCTTTATCTCGCCCTTGTTCAGGGGTATGACAAGGTCCCCGGCGTCGCGCATGGAGGCCTCTTCCCAGTCGTAAAAGACACGGGCGCGCTTGACGACGCTTGTCTCTATCTCACGGGCCGAGCCGCTGCAGGCGCCTACGGCGTTGACATGGGAGCCCTCCTTGAGCCACTCGCCCTTGAGGAAGGGGGCGTCGCCCTTGGTGGATGTGACCGTGCAGACGATGTCGGCGTCTTTTACGGCCTCCTCGGGGCTACCGCAGGGGATAAGCTCGACGCCGGGCATGGCGGGCTTCAAAGCCTCAATGGCGGCGTCGACGGCGGCCGGGAACATATCCCAGATATAGACCTTTTTGATGTCTCTGATAAGCTTCATGGCGCGAGCGTGGGCGCGTCCCTGGTTTCCGGCGCCCATAATGGCGACCGAGGAGGCGTCCTTTCGGGCCAGAACATCGGTGGCGGCGGCGCTGGTGGCGGCCGTGCGGATGACGGTGATGACCTCGCCGTCGACTATGGAGAGCAGGGCGCCGCTCTCGGTGTCAAACAGAGGCACTATGCCCTGGTTTGTCCTGTCCTTTTTGGCCTGGGGGCCGGGGAAGATGATGACCTTGCTGCCCGTGACGTTTGTCGACAGCAGGGACGCCGGCATGATGGCCAGCATATTGCCGCTGTCATGGGGAATCATCATGCGCTGAAGCATCTTGATTTCATTCTTGGAAGCGGCGATGAGGGTGTCCCTCATGGAGGGGATGCAGTCCTCCAGTGTCAGAAGCTGCTCGCAAAGCTCGCGGCTGACGATAAGTGTCTTGTTCATTGTGGTTCCTCCTTTTTGGTTAGCTTAAACTAACAATATCATTTTGACCCTTGCCTGTCAAGGGGATGGCGTCAGTCCTCGGGATAGTATATCTCCATTGCATCGTCCTCGGGCACGGCGTCGCCCTCGGTTATTGAGGAAAGCCACGAATAATAGGCATCCAGCGCGGCGCTGTCGTCCACGGAGGTCATCTCGCTGCCCTGACCGACAAAATACATTATGTGATAGCCGAACTGAGTTTCCACTATGCCGCTGTCCCCGGCCTGCCTCGAGGGGTCAAAGCACCAGGCGTCGAACTCCTCCACCATGTCGCCCTGACAGACATTGGCGTAAAGGCCGCCCTGAGTGTTGGAGCCTCCGTCGGAGGAATGCTCGTTGGCAAGAGCGGCGAAATTGTCCTCGGTTTGCTCCGCCTGAAATAGGCCGTATATCCTCTCGGCCTCGGCCTTGGCCTCCTCGGGGGTGTCGCGGTCTTCGTATTTTATAAGTATGTGCCTGACATTTATCGAAGGCTCGCTCACCTCTTGGGCGTATTGCTCATAATACCCTCCGTAGACAGTGTCGGCATAGGCGTTGGCGTAATAATTTTCGGTCAAAAAGGCCTTGTAGCTGTCAAAATCGGCCTCGGGGCCGTAATGATGGCGCAGATAGACGTCTACATCGTCAAAGCCCTGTCCCTCGGCCGTGGAAAGAAGGTCGTCATAGAGGCTGTCAAGGGAGTTTTGATAGTCCTCGGGCAGCTCGAAGGCGGCTTCCCTCGCCGCCTGACTGACTACCGTTATGTCGCGCCAGTTTTGCAGGGCCGAATCGGTGAAATAGTCCTGCCATGTGGTGGTGTCGTCGTACTTCTCGCGGCTGAGGCTCTTGAGGTCGGTGGGAGCGCCGCCGTAGTTGGAAAGATAGTAGTAATAGTCGTTCCAATAGTAATAGTTGAACTCCCTGTTTGTCAGCTCATACTCGCCGTAACGGGCCGTGACGGCCCCGGGGTTTGACGGGCTGTCCGGCATGAGAAAGACAAAGGCCAGCACGGCGGCCGATATGACGCAGGCGGCCAGAGCGCCGATAACCAGCAGCTTTTTGACCCTGCCGCGGCTCTCGCCGCCCTCGCAGCCGCCGTGGTCGGAACATTCTATAACGCCGTAGCAGTAGGGGCAGGTTTTTTCCTTGGCTTTTATTTCCATGCCGCAGTGGGGACATTTCATTTTCGGTTTCCTCCATATTATTTGTATCTTTATTCTATATGGATTATATCATACTAAATGCCTGTTGACCAGTGGGTGAGTGCCGCGACCGAAGAGTGGGCGGGTTTATTTTTTCAATGGCATTTCTGAGGCGCTTTTTACAGGTTTTGTAAACAATAACTAAATAGATTTGTAAAAATTGATAAAATAGCTTAATAAGTATTGCAAAAAATTAAAAAATGGCGTAATATATCTCATAGCCGATGGAATATCGGACAAACATAGAAAAAGGAGAAAGAACCAATGAAGAAGAGCACGAAGCTTATCTCCCTTCTGTTGGCCCTCATCTTTGTCATGGCGGCTTTTGCCGGCTGCGGCGGCAAGGATGACGGCGGCAAGACAGAGGGCGGCAACGAGGGCGGCGAGACAAGAGACGATATCATCATCGCCACGGCCAATGAGCCTCCCACGCTGGCTCCTTACCTGCATTCCGCAGTCGCCAGCACATACATCAACCTGCTGACACACGACAACTTCCTGAGAAGTGACGTCGAGACGCTGGAGCCTATCCCCGGCCTTATCACAAGCTGGGAGACCGACGGCGACAGGGAGTGGGTTTTTGAGATCCGCACCGACGCCACATATCATGACGGCAACCCCGTCGTGGTCGAGGATTTCATCGCCTCCATGGAGTATGCCAGAGCCAACAACGGCTACACCAAGAACTATTCCGAGTTCTGGGAGAGCATTGAGAAGGTCGACGACAGCCATTTCAAGGTCATCACCAAGGTCCCCTATGCCAAGACACTTTATGATATGTCTTCCCATCGTGTCCTGCCTAAGGCTCTTATAGACAGCGGCAACGACTTCAACACCAACTGCATCGGCTCCGGCCCCTATAAGCTGGTCAGCCAGACGCTGGGCGACAATATCGTTCTGGAAGCCAATGAGAATTACTGGGGCACAAAGCCCTCCATTAAGAACATGACATGGAGAATCATCCCCGAGGGCTCTTCCCGTACAATCGCTCTTGAGGCCGGCGAGGTCGACATGGTCATCGAGGTCGATACAAACGACCTGGCCAGGCTTGAGTCTGACGAAAACATCACAGTCGTCAACAAGGCCGGCACATCCTTCAACTTCCTGACACTGAACAACGAGAAGCACCCCTTCGAAAACAAGGATTTCCGCCATGCCATGAACTGCGGCATCGATAAGGAAGCTCTTGTCGCCGTCGCTCTGAACGGCGCCGGTACAGCCAACTGGGGACAGAGCCCCACAATGTTCCCCGGACATTCCACACAGAATCTTGACGAGTATAACATCGACAAGGCCAAGGAGTATCTGACGGCTTCCGGCATCGACCCGACAACCGTCTCCTTCTCCTGCATCGTCTCCGATGACGTCAAGCGCCGCTGCGGCGAGGTCATCCAGGCCAACCTGCAGGAGCTGGGCATCACAATGACGCTGGAGTCCATGGACCTTGCCACATACCTGTCGGCCGCTGCCGAGGGTAACTTCGAGGCCACAATCGGCGGATGCACAACATCCAACACGCTGGGCTTTGTCGAGTATAAGTTCACAGCCAAGCAGATCGGCGGCTCCAACTTCACAAGGACGAATGATGAGTACATCAACACCGCTTATGAAGAAGCCGCTCAGACACTGGACGACGAGGCTCGTCTGGCCAAGCTGGAAGAAATCTGCGCTTACATCAACGAGCTGTGCCCCCATGTCCCCACATACAGCGTCAACGTTGTCCGCGCTTATAACGCCGGCCTCCAGGGCTTCGAGGTCAACGCCTCCGGTAACGCTCGCTTTGAGGAAGTTTACTGGGCCGAGTAATTCGGTTTTATAAATCGAACACAGTTTAAAAGCTGATTTTCCCCCACGGGTTTTCCCGTGGGGGATTTTTTGTGCAATTTATAAAAAAGTATTTGGTCAATATAACCAAAAGTATTTCAGTTCTATTGCAAACAGATGAAAAAACAAGTAATATTATATGCAGTCGGTTCATACAGGGTGATGACTGTTTGTCCCGACCGGCGCTTTTCAGCAAGAAGCGCAAAGCAAGAAACAAAGTATGAAGAAACAAAAAGGAGAAAGTACCAATGAAGAAGAGCACAAAGCTTGTCTCCCTTCTGCTGGCCCTTATCTTTGTCATGGCTGCCTTCGCGGGCTGCGGCAACAAGGATAACGGCGGCGAGCAGACCGGCGGAGATACAACAGAGACAAAGGACAGCGTCATCATTGCCACGGCTAACGAGCCTCCCACGCTGGCTCCCTATCTGCATACCGCTGTCGCCAGCACATACATCAACCTGCTGACACACGACAACTTCCTCAGGACAGACGTCGAGACACTGGAGCCTGTTCCCGGCCTGATCACAAGCTGGGAGACCGACGGCGACAGGGAGTGGGTTTTTGAGATCCGCACCGACGCCACATATCATGACGGCAACCCCGTCGTGGTCGAGGATTTCATCGCCTCCATGGAGTATGCCAGAGCCAACAACGGCTACACCAAGAACTATTCCGAGTTCTGGGAGAGCATTGAGAAGGTCGACGACAGCCATTTCAAGGTCATCACCAAGGTCCCCTATGCCAAGACACTTTATGATATGTCTTCCCATCGTGTCCTGCCTAAGGCTCTTATAGACAGCGGCAACGACTTCAACACCAACTGCATCGGCTCCGGCCCCTATAAGCTGGTCAGCCAGACGCTGGGCGACAATATCGTTCTGGAAGCCAATGAGAATTACTGGGGCACAAAGCCCTCCATTAAGAACATGACATGGAGAATCATCCCCGAGGGCTCTTCCCGTACAATCGCTCTTGAGGCCGGCGAGGTCGACATGGTCATCGAGGTCGATACAAACGACCTGGCCAGGCTTGAGTCTGACGAAAACATCACAGTCGTCAACAAGGCCGGCACATCCTTCAACTTCCTGACACTGAACAACGAGAAGCACCCCTTCGAAAACAAGGATTTCCGCCATGCCATGAACTGCGGCATCGATAAGGAAGCTCTTGTCGCCGTCGCTCTGAACGGCGCCGGTACAGCCAACTGGGGACAGAGCCCCACAATGTTCCCCGGACATTCCACACAGAATCTTGACGAGTATAACATCGACAAGGCCAAGGAGTATCTGACGGCTTCCGGCATCGACCCGACAACCGTCTCCTTCTCCTGCATCGTCTCCGATGACGTCAAGCGCCGCTGCGGCGAGGTCATCCAGGCCAACCTGCAGGAGCTGGGCATCACAATGACGCTGGAGTCCATGGACCTTGCCACATACCTGTCGGCCGCTGCCGAGGGTAACTTCGAGGCCACAATCGGCGGATGCACAACATCCAACACGCTGGGCTTTGTCGAGTATAAGTTCACAGCCAAGCAGATCGGCGGCTCCAACTTCACAAGGACGAATGATGAGTACATCAACACCGCTTATGAAGAAGCCGCTCAGACACTGGACGACGAGGCTCGTCTGGCCAAGCTGGAAGAAATCTGCGCTTACATCAACGAGCTGTGCCCCCATGTCCCCACATACAGCGTCAACGTTGTCCGCGCTTATAACTCGGGCCTTCAGGGCTTCGAGGTCAACGCCTCCGGCAACGCCTACTGGGAGAACGTTTCCTGGGCTGAGTAATTCGGTTTGATAAATCGGGTAAAAAGTTAAAAGATATTTGTCCCCCACGGAATATCCGTGGGGGATTTTTTATATATTGTTTAAGAAGAGATTTAATAATTGTTATGTAATTGTAACAATTTTAAAAGTATCCCTTTGTGTCTTTTGTATATCTATGTTGTTTATTATAGCTAAAATTATTATCGGTATTGTCAAATCGACCGAAAACCCCTTGCAAAAGGGAAAATAATAATATATTATGACAATAAAGTTAACAAAAGTTAATAAATACCGCTGGTTATTGATTTTAGTTGACAGCACTAAAAACAGAAAAGGAGAAAAGCACATGAAGAAGTCACTTATCAAACTGTTGGCGCTCGGCATAGTGTGCACGCTGGCCTTTTCCATGTTTACGGCCTGCGGAAACAAGGACGAGGGCACATCGGGCAAGGATTCGGTCATCATAGCCACAGCCAACGAGACCCCCACGCTGGCTCCTCATCAGCATTCGGCTGTTGCCGGCGGTTATATGAACATCCTGACCCACAACACACTGTTCAAGACTGACATCGAGACCCTCGAGCCTGTTCCCTGCCTCGTCGAGAGCTATGAGCTTCTCAGCGACAAGGAATGGCAGCTCAACCTCCGCAAGGGAGTTAAGTTCCACAACGGCGAAGAGATGAAGGCCGCGGACGTTATAGCTTCTATGGAATATGCCAGAAGCTACCCCTCCTTCACATCTACATACACCGAGTTCTGGGATAAGGTAGATGCCAAGGACGACTATACCCTTGTCGTCACGACAAAGGAAGTTTACGCAAAGACCATCCGTGACCTGGGCTCTCATTATGTCCTGCCTAAATCCCTTATCGAATCCGGCCATGACTTCAACGCCGATCCCGTCGGCACAGGCCCCTATAAGTTCGTCAACTGGACGCTGGGCGACAAGGTCGAGTTTGAGGCATTTGAGGATTACTGGGAAGGCGCTCCCGCCATCAAGCATCTGACATACCGCATCATCCCCGAGGGCTCCTCCAGAACGATCGCCCTTGAGGCCGGCGAGATCGACTTCATCGTCGAGGTCGACAACAACGACCTTGACAGGCTCGAAAAGGACGAGGGCATTACCGTCATTAACAAGACAGGTACCTCTTTCAACTTCATGGTCCTTAACAACGAGCATCATCCCTTTGACAATCAGGATTTCCGCCATGCCATGAACTGCGCCATCGATAAGGACGCCCTTGTCGAGGTGGCTCTGAACGGCGCAGGCACAGGCAACTTTACACAGACCCCTGTCGTCTTTGAGGGCAAAGCCACGGAAATTCCCGACAGATATGACCTGGATTTGGCCAGAGAGTATCTGAAAAAGTCGGGCATTGACCCCACAACGGTCAACTTCTCCTGCATCTGCTCCGACGACGTCAAGAGGCGCTGCGGCGAGGTCATCCAGGCCAACCTGCAGGAGCTGGGCATCACAATGACGCTGGAATCCATGGACCTTGCCACATACCTGTCGGCCGCTGCCGACGGCAGCCTTGACGCCTGCATCGGCGGTTATACAACCACCAACATGATGTCCTTCATCGAGGGCAAGATGACGTCAAAGCAGATAGGCGGCTCCAACTGGCAGAGGACGAACGACCCCAAGATAGACGAGATGTATGACAAGGCCGTCAAGACTCTGGACGACGATGAGAGAAACGCCATGCTGACAGAGATCGCCAACTATATCAACGAAATCTGCCCGCAGGTTCCCACATACGGCGCCAATGTCACAAGAGCTTATAACTCCAAGCTCCAGGGCATCGATGTTTCGGCCACCAACACACTGTATTGGCAGTATGTATCTTGGGCTGAGTAATATCAGCGCGTAAATAAGTTGAACTCCGATTTGTCGGTCTTCATATTTTGTTTCTTGCTGAAGGATCGGGCGGCTTAGGCCGCCCGGTCCTTTTTTGCGTAAAAACAGCCTTGACAAAGATACTTTATTAACTTAAATATCTCTTGCCAGCCGCTTAAAGCTTGTGTATAATAAATCTATAAAGATAACGGAGGTAAGATATGCGACAGTATATAGGGGTCGTGATAGCTTTTCTGCTCTTGCCTGTGGAGCTGAAGCTTTACCCCAAAATATTTAAGAAAAAGGCTCAGCTCGGCCCCGTTCTCTGCCTGACGGGACTTATTATGGCCGCTGTGGCGGCCCTGCCCATCGAGAGGACGGTAAAAGCCTTTACCGATGTTTTTACAAAGTTTTCCACCCTTCAGACCCTTATCGTCGTTGTCGAGATAGGGGTGCTGGGCAATCTGCTCAAGCAGTACGGCATACTTGAAAAGATAGTGTCGGCCCTTGAAAAGCTGATACCCTCCAAAAAGGTGCTTATAATGATAATGCCGGCCATAATGGGCCTGCTGCCCGTGCCGGGCGGCGCATTTCTCTCGGCCCCCTTTGTCGATTCTATCGGCAACGACCTAAAAATGGGGGGCACGACAAAATCGGTCGTCAATCTCTATTTCCGCCACTGCGCCCTTTTCCTGCTGCCCTATAACACGACTATGCTGGCCATCGCCTCGACGCTGCCCGAGATAAACGTTTATCATGTCATCGCTCTTAATTTGGCCTTTGTGGCCGTAATGGAGCTGGGGGCATATTTCATGTATGTCAGGCCCTGCGTCACGGCAAGAAACGAAAACCTCAGCGGCAGGGGACAGGCCGTAAAAGAGGTTTTGATGTACCTTTCGCCCATATACATGGCACTTGTTTTCAACACGGTTTTCGGCTTGCAGATGTATCAGGCCATTTTCCTCTGTATTCTGCTGACCTTCCTGCTTATAGGCAAGGATAAGAGCCAATTTTTAAAGCACGCCGTGGGCGGCCTGTCGGTCAGCACCCTCGTCATGCTTGTCGGCGTCTATTTTATGCAGAATGTCATAAAATCCCTCGATATCGTCATGGCCGGAGTGGGGGGTGTGCTTTCGGGCTCCTCCATGCTGACCTTTATGCTCATAGTGCCGGTTGTCGGCCTTGTGTTCGGTCTGGCGACGGGATTGAGCCTCGTGCCGATGGGTATGCTGCTGCCCTTTGTGGCCGGGATGGGGCTTTCGCCTCTGGCTCAGGCGGTATACGCCTTCTATATTCTCGTTTGGAGCTTCCTCGGCTATTATTTCTCCCCCTTCCATCTCTGCCAGCTTCTGACGATAAAGTATATGGGCTGCGATTCGGGTCCCGTCTATAAAAAACACGCCAAAATGATGCCCATTCTGGCCGTGACGGCCGTCCTGCTTTTCAGCCTTTACAATATGATACTGATTTGATTTTGAAATAACGGAGGATATGCAAAATGTTTGATTTTGACAAAGCGCCCAACAGAAAGGGCACCAACAGCGTCAAGTGGGACAACGCCGACGCGCGCTTCGGCGGCAAGAACCTGCTGCCCATGTGGATAGCCGACATGGACTTTGCCGTGGCTCCGGCCATCACCGAGGCCATACATAAAAAAGCCGACCAGGCCGTTTTCGGCTATACCTTCCTTTCCGACGCCTATTATGACGCCGTCATCCACTGGATGAAGACGAGGCATAATTTTGATGTCGCCAAAGAGGAGATAGTCTTTACTCCCGGCGTCGTGCCTGCCCTTGATTTCGCCATCCAGCTGTTGACCCAGCCGGGCGACGACGTTCTTGTCGAAGTCCCCGTTTACGGCCCCTTCTACAGGATGATATCCAAGAATGGCTGTAACATCGTCGAGACGCCCCTCAAAAACGACAACGAATATTACACCTTTGATTTTGAAGACCTTGAAAGCAAGATAACCGATAAAACAAAGGTATTTATGCTCTGCTCCCCCCACAACCCCTCGGGCCGCGTGTGGAGCCGTGAGGAGCTGACAAGGCTGGCCGATATCTGCAAGCGTCACGACCTCTATGTCATCGCCGACGAGATACACAATGACCTTGTCCTCGAGGGCGAGCATATTGTATTTGCCACCCTCAACGATTGGACGGCAAGCCACACCATCACCTGCACGGCGCCGTCAAAGACATTCAATTTGGCCTCCATACTCGATTCCAATATTATCATCAAGGATAAGGAGCTTAGGGAAAAGTTCGCCGAGAAATGCGCTTCGGCCCACGTCTCCTCCTCCAACTGCTTTGTCGAGCCTGTCGTCACGGCCGCCTATACTCAGGGCGCGCCCTGGCTGGACGAGCTGCTGGAATACATAAAGGGCAACCGCGACTATGTCTGCGATTTTATCTCCAAGCATATCCCCGAGATAACCGTCCATCCCATGGAGGGCACATATCTGGCGTGGCTCAACTGTGAAAAGCTGGGCCTCCACGGCGACGACCTTGTGGCCTTTATCTCCAAGTGCGGCGTCGCCATGAACAACGGCTCCTTCTTCGGAGAGAAATGGGACGGCTATTGCCGCATGAATCTGGCCTGCCCCAGAGAGAACGTCGTCAAGGGCTGCAAGATGCTGGAGGAGGGCATCTCGGCGCTGAGAAAATAATAAATACACCTTTAAAGCCCCCACAAAGTGGGGGCTTTTGCTATGCTTGCATATGTGTGATATAATAAATAAGCGACTATATTAAGTTTTTGGTGATGTAATTTGAAACGACTTGTATTCGGCATTCTCGCCCATGTCGACTCGGGCAAGACCACCCTCTCGGAGGGCCTCCTGTATACGGCCGGAGCCTTGAGGGAGATGGGCAGGGTCGACCACGGCGACGCCTTTCTGGACAATTTTGACATAGAGCGCCGCAGGGGCATAACCATATTTTCAAAGCAGGCCATGATAGAGATGGGGGACTGCTCCATAACCCTCCTTGATACCCCGGGTCATGTGGACTTTTCCTCCGAGACCGAAAGGACGTTGGAGGTGCTGGATTACGCCATTTTGGTCATAAGCGCCACCGACGGCGTTCAGGCCCACACCGAGACCTTTTGGAGGCTGCTGGAAAGCCATAATATCCCCGTCGTCGTTTTCGTCAATAAGACCGACCTTTCGGGGCCTGTAGAGCTGGCCGTCATGAACGAGCTGAGGGGGCGCTTCGGCGACGGCTTTGTCAACTTTTCGGCGCCGAGAGAGGAGCTGCTTGAGGATATCTCCCTTGCCGATGAGGCCGTCATGGAAAGCTATCTTGAAAAGGGAGAGGTCAGTGACGGGGAGATTGCCTCCCTTATCGCCGCCAGAAAGGTCTTTCCCTGCTGTTTCGGCTCGGCTCTAAAGCTGAAGGGCGTCGACAGGCTGCTTGAGGTAATGGAAAAGTATACCCTTATGCCCGATTATCCCGAACCCTTTGGGGCGCGAGTGTTTAAAATATCCCGTGACGAGAAGGACGAAAGGCTGACATATCTCAAGGTGACGGGCGGCGCCCTTAAGGTCAGGGACGCCGTCAGGGGAGGCGGCGATGAGCCGTGGGAGGAAAAGGTCAACGCCATCAGGGTCTATTCGGGACTGCGCTTTGAGCCTGTGCAGACGGCGCAGCCCGGCTCGGTCTGCGCTGTGACGGGACTGAGCCGCACATATCCCGGCATGGGCCTGGGCTATGAGGAGATGGGGGCGTCCCCCGTCCTTGAGCCTGTGCTGACATATAAGCTCATATATCCCGAAGATATCGACCCCACCGTCATGCTGGGCTATATGAGAAGGCTGGAGGAGGAAGACCCACAGCTCAGGGTCGAGTGGAACGAACAGCTTTCCGAGATAAGGGTCAGACTTATGGGAGAGGTTCAGCTTGAAGTCCTGCGCGAGGTGGTGAAAGACCGTTTCGGCGTAGGGGTCGATTTCGGTCAGGGCAGTATAGTTTATATGGAAACGATAACCGAGCCTGTGGAGGGCATAGGCCACTATGAGCCTCTGCGCCATTACGCCGAGGTCAGGCTTTTGATGGAACCCACCGAGCCGGGAAGCGGCCTTGTCTTTGCCGCCGACTGCGCCCCGAATAAGCTGGACGCCAACTGGCAGCACCTTGTGCTGACCCATCTGGCCGAAAAAACACATATAGGCGTGCTGACAGGCTCGCCGATAACAGATATGAAGATAACCCTTGTGGCCGGAGCCGCCAGCCTCAAACACACCGAGGGAGGCGATTTCCGTCAGGCCACCTACCGCGCCGTCCGTCAGGGACTCAAGAGGGGCAAATGCCGCCTGCTGGAGCCGTATTATTTCTTCCGCGTCGAGGTTCCCAACGAGAATGTGGGCAGAGCCATGGCCGATATCCAGCGCATGACGGGCACCTTTGACCCTCCTGTCACAGACGGCGATATGTCGGCGCTGACGGGAACCGTCCCCGTTTCCGAAATGATGGATTATCAAAAGGAGCTTGTCTCCTATACAAAGGGCAGAGGACGGCTTTCTCTCAGAATACAGGGCTATTTTCCCTGCCACAATGAGGGGGAGGTCATCGAGGCCGTCGGCTATGACAGCGACAGAGATTTGGACAACCCCTGCGATTCTGTTTTCTGCGCCCACGGGGCCGGCTTCAACGTCCCGTGGTACAAGGTGCCCTCCATGGCTCATACGGAAAGTCCCATAAAGACGAGGCTCAACAAGGTTGAGCTGGAGCCTGTCCGCGCCGACACGAGGATATCCCGCCTCGAACCCTTTTCCCGGGAGGAAGAGGAGGCGCTGGCCAAAATATTTCAGATGACCTACGGCACAAATGTCAAGCGAAACACCTTTACATCGGTTCGCAAATCCGAGAAAACAGAACAGATGCCAAAGGTCAGGCATTTCAACCCCATGGGGCTTGACGAATATCTGCTTGTCGACGGTTATAACATCATTTTCGCATGGGACGAGCTGAAAGAGATAGCCGAGGCCTCTCTTGACGACGCCCGCGACAGGCTGTGCGATATAATGGCCAACTACCGCGGTTACCGCGGCTGCAAGCTGATATTGGTTTTTGACGCCTATAAGGTCAAAGGTGGCGTTGAAAAGGTGGAGGAGATAAACGGAATATTCGTCGTTTACACCCGTGAAAAAGAGACGGCCGATATGTATATCGAGCGCACCACCTATAAAATGGCCCGAAACAACAGGGTCAGGGTGGCCACCTCCGACGGCCTGGAGCAGATGATAATCCTCGGCCACGGCGCTGTCAGGGTCCCGGCCTCCGAGTTGAGACAGGAGGTTGAGGAGGCAAACCGACAAATTCGCGCCATGCTTGACGCGCAAAATAATAACCTTTAGTTATTTTATTTTAAATAATAACTATAAGTGCTGACAAAAGATGCTTTTTGTTACTTTTTGGCTTTGAAAAGAAAAATCTTTTGTTTCTTTTCCATTCGGAAAAGAAAGGTCTTTTCCCGCCGCCGGCGGACATAATGTATTAAAAAAAGCCCCGACGAAAGTCGGGGCTTTTAAGCCATGGCTTACGGATTTAATTTCTTTTTGAGTTCCTCGTCGTTCTTGTGTACTTCGATCACCAGCGCGGCTATGTCCATGGGGCCTACCGAATCTCCGTCGGAGGAGGGGGCGAGATTTTTGATTATCTTGCTGAGGGTCCCGTCAAAGGCCTCCAGCTCTCCGTGGGGAATGTCCTTGAACATGACTTCATAAAGGTTTTCAAACAGCTTGCGGTTGTTCTCGCACCTGACTATGCCCTCGGGGGTGATGGAAAGACGGTTGCAGCGCAGGTTGTCAGGGTCGGCCGTTTTTGTCAGCAGGCCGGCCCTCTGGAGCCTCTTTGTCGATGTGGATATAGAGGCCGGGGTGACGCACAGCTCCTCGGCTATCTCAACCTGAGTACAGCCGTCGTGATTTTTGATGTATTCCAGTATGGGCAGCTGGCCGAAATAAAGGTCGGTGTCGGGCTGGGATTTCTGTATAAAAATGCGCCTCAGCAGCGTCACGACCTTCAGCTTGGCCGACAGCTTAAAAAACTCATCCATGTCGGTTCTCTCCATTCTGTTTTAATTCCACAGCTTTATATAACCCAGCTCCTGAAGCTGCAATATGGACAGCACGGCGATGGGTATAAACACAAGACCGAAAAATCCGCCGAGACGGAAGCCGATAAACATACTTAAAAGGGTAATCATGGGGTTTAGCCCTATTTTTTTGCCGACTATTCTCGGCTCGATGCTGTTTCTGACGCAGAGGATGATAAAATATGTCAGTATAAGCCAAAGGGCCTTTTTGAAGCCGCCCGTCATAAAGGAAAAAAGCGCCCACGGTATCAGCACGGTGCCGACGCCGAGAATGGGCAGGGCGTCGACGACGGCCACCCCGGCCGAGAGGATGACGGCGTTGGGCTGGCCCATGACGAGAAAGGCGGCCAGCAGCTCACAGAAGGTGATGCAGATGAGGGTCAGCTGGGCTCTGGCCCATTTGAATACCGAGACGAAAAGGAAGCTTCGCAGGTCTTTTGCGGCGCTGTATGCCTTCGGCGGTATGTTGCGCGACATAAAATCCCGTATCTCGTCGTGCTGTACCGTGAAAAAGAAGGTGCCCATAAAAATAAACACCGTCGTGAACAGTATGCTCGGTATCGAGCCGACGGCCGACGACAGCGTCGACACTACGCCCATGGCGTCAATGCGCGGCAGGGAAGAGGGCAAAAGGCTCCGCAGGGAGATAAAGGGCACGTCCTTTAAAAAGGGCAGCTCGTGGAGCCACGCGTCGAGACGGGTCTCCATGACGGTCAGGTCGGCAAGCAGCATTTCGCTTATGCGCGGCAGGGCGTCCATTAAATCCTTCAGGCGGTAAAAGACGAATGACGACAGCAGATAGAGGCACAGCGCGCCGAGGCAAAGTATGGCCACGGTGAACATGGCCGTGATGGGGCCTCGGGGCAGTCGGGTCTTTTTGGTGACATATTCCACGGGGCGGCGTATCAGGGCCGAAAAGAGCATAGCCAGCAAAAAGGGCCAGCCCCAGCTCAACCCGTAACGCGCCGTCACAACCAGAAGAAACAGGATGAGCAGAGTGTAGCCCAGCCTTAAAAAGAAATCGACGTGCTTGTTTTCGTGTAATATCTTTACCGTCTCCTTTTTTATGACCTTGCCGAAGGCTATCAGATGAAAGGGCCCCGGATAGGATTTGTGAATGCACTTTCACAAATCCATACGGGAATCGTCTTTGACACCTATCGTTGGGGGTCAGGGGGGCAGGGCATCCCCCTGTTTGTTTTTTGTTTCTTTTTTACAAAAAAGAAAAGTCTTTTGGATACTTTTCGACTCCGAAAAGTATCGGAAGGATGGGCGAGGTAGCTATATTATTACAGCTTCCAAGAAAAAGAACAAATAATTCCTCCGCCATGGCGAAAACGTTTCGTCTACCTTTAAACAGGTGGAATTTGACACAATTACTGAAGAAAAATTATTTTCAATTACTATTATTGCAGAAAAAAACTATATTGTCAAACAATTGTCGCCTTTTTTATTTCTTTTTCCGTATTTCTTTCCTTTATATTTCATGATATAATATATTGTAAATTGTTTTTACGTTGAGAAAATTGTAATAATTTGTCAAGAGGAACAAAACATGGATTATAGAGCAGATAAAAACAGGCGAGGCGGCTATCGCCCGAAAAAACCCTATTCCCCCCGTCACGACGAGGAGGAAAGCCGCCTTATCATAGAGGGCAAAAACGCCGTCGCCGAGGCGGTGGAGAGCGGCCGCGAGATAGACAAGATACTTTTTGCCTCCGGCTCGCACAAAACGGTGGGACATATTATTTCGGCGGCGCGCAAGCGCGGTATTCCCGTTTTGGAGACCGACAGGCACAAGCTGGACAAGCTGAGCGCGACAGGGGCGCATCAGGGCATTCTGGCCATGTGCGCCGCCGCCGATTACGCCTCGATAGACGACATTCTAAAGCTGGCGAGGGAGCGTGGGGAAGCGCCGATAGTCATTCTCTGTGACGGCGTGACCGACCCACATAATCTCGGCGCGATAATCAGGACGGCCGAGGTATCGGGCGCCCACGGAGTTGTTATACCCAAGCGCCGCAGCGCCGGTCTCAACGCCGCCTGCGCCAAAGCGGCCGCCGGCGCGCTGGAACATTTGCCGGTGGCCAGATGTCAAAATATCCAGACGGCCATTGACGGGCTGAAGGAGAAAGGCCTGACCGTCTATGCCGCCGACATGGACGGAGGCGACATGTACGGCATGGATTTTAAATCGCCCACAGCCATTGTCATCGGGGCCGAGGGCGAGGGCATATCGAGAAATGTCCGCGAAAAATGCGACCGCATAGTCAGTATACCCCAAAAGGGCAGGATACAATCCCTCAACGCCTCAAACGCGGCGGCGGTTTTGATGTACGAGGTGTTCAGACAAAGAGGATAACAGGTGATAGTTTGAGCGACAACAAAGACAGCAAGGGCGATTTCAGCCTTGAGGATATAATCGCCGAGGTCAAGGGAGGGGCGCCGAAAAAGCCCTCCGAAGGGGAGAAGCCCCGTCACGGCGCCGAAAAGCAAACGTCCCCTCAGGGGGAACGGCCCAAGGGTCGCGGTCAGTCCGAGGAGGATGAGGACGAGCCTCGCGTCATACCCTTCCGTGCCGAAAGGCGGCACGAGCCTTACGAAAAGGAAGCTACCCGAAAAAGCCCCGCAAAGAGGCGTGTGGAAGAGGAAGCCGCAGAGGAGGCCGAGCCTGTCATGGACGAGGAGGCCGACTTTGAGGACGCCGAGGAGCGCGCCGGGCTTTATTATGATTTTCTGAATATAGATTTTGACGAGCCGACGGCGGCCGTAAAGGCCCTGGGCAGGAAGGCCGTCAACATGGCGGCCCGAATGACGGCGATATTTATCATGACGGCGGTGACGGCATATCTGGCCGTCGGGCCTCTTTTCGGCCTGCCCGGTATGCCGCAGATAGGCAGCGTGACGCCGCAGGTCATATCGGGCGGCGTGCAGACGGCCTGCGCCTTTTTGTCCCTGCTTTTGTGCTGGGAGCCGCTGACGGCCGGAATATGGAGAATATTCAGGCTTAGGCCGACGCTGGACAGCCTGACGGCCTTTTCGGGGCTGTGTATAACGCTGCACAGTCTGCTTTTGACGCTGGGGCTGTGCCCGGGCGAAAGTCTGGCCGCCGTCTCCTGCATGAACTGCCTTTTTGCCCTGGCAGCCAAAAGGCATAGGGCGACGGGACTCCGCAGGGTATACAAATGTATGGAGATGTCGGCCTCTCCGGCCGCCGTCAAGGTGACGGGAGGGCGCAAGTTTCCCACGGCCATAAAAACCCACACCAACGCCGTGGCCGAGGTATCCGACGCCGTGGGCATGGATATGACCGAGCGTACCTCGGGCGTTTTCGCCCCTCTGGCCATAGTGGCCTCTGGGGCGCTGGCCGCGGCGGCCGCCTTTGTCCCCGGCAGGCCGGAAATCTTCCCGTGGGCGCTGGCCTCCATCAGCGCCGTCACGGCTCCGGCGGCTCTGTGTATGTCGTCGGTCAGGCCGTGGGGCGCCGTGTCCAAAAGACTTTTCACATCGGGCGCCGCCATACTCAATTACCGCGCGGCCGTCCGTCTTTCCAAGACCCACAGGGTCGGCATAGCCGACAGCGATCTGTTTCCCCTCGGCTCGGTTCATATAGCCGGTATGAAGATAATGACCGCCGCCATTCCCATGGAGCAGGTGGTTGCCGACGCGGCCGCCGTCATGAGCGAGGTGTCGGGAGGGGTCGGCAAGGCCTTCGGAGATTTTGCCAGGGAGCAGTATCTGGCTCCGCGCAAGGCCATGAACGTCAGGTTCTTTCCCGGCGGCGGAATATCGGCTCAGGTCAGGGAAGATTATGTCCTTATGGGCAGCGCCGATTTTCTCAGGCGCATGGGCGTCAGCCTGAAGGAGCCGGGCGCCAAAAACGGGGCCGTTTATATGGCCGTCAACTCCTATGAGGCGGCCATATTCACCCTTAAATATTCCGTCCAGCCCCAGCCGTATACGGCGCTGGGCATTTTGAGCAAATACGGCGTCGTGGCCGATTTGGCCGTCAGGGATTTCACCATAACCGAGCAGATGATAGAGCGCCGTTTTGCCATAAAGCGGAGCCTTGTAAATATACCTCCCTTTGAGGTTCAGGAGGCCTATCTCAGCGACCGTCTGGCGTGGGACGAGCCACCCTGCGCCATATTGACGAGGGACAGTTTTTCGGCTCTGGCCGAGACGATAGGGGGAGCCAAGTGCATAACGCGCGCCGTCAGGATAAATCTCTTCTGCGCCTATGCCTGTGCCGTCATCGGCATGATAACCATGTATTTTCTGGCCGTCACGGGCCATCCGTCGCTGGCCTCGGCCGCGAATATCGCCCTTTATCTCTTCATATGGTATATTCCCGTGTGGTTTACGGGGGCATTTATGACGAGGTATTAAAGAGATTTGAACACATATGTTCTATGTTCGCGAAAAGAGCCTCCCTTTCGGGAGGCTCTTTATTTATATGAAATTATTTTCAGCTTGGCGCGTCTGGCGCACTCTATGGCGTCAAAGTCTTCACCGCTCTTACGGCCGACACAGGCCACCGGCACGTCGGACTGGCAGACCATCCATTCGTCGCGCTTTGAGACGGCCGAACAGGGCGGTACGCCCTTAAGGTCGGGATAGATGATTTCGTCATATCCCTCCTCCCTGATACCTTCAAAGGGGACGATAAGGGAGAGGCGGATATTTGGATATCGGCTCCGTTTCATCTCGCGCAGGACCGAGGCCGCCAGAATGTCAAAGTCTCTGCTGCCGCCGAGGTAAAACACATCGGCTCCCCGGGCGACGAGATATGTAAGAGTCTCTTCCAGCCAGAGCCCCACGCTTTTGTGGGGGATTTTTGCTTTCGGAGCTTACGCCGATTACGGGGCTTTTTGTTTATCCCGTTATGGAATAAACGGGTTCCAGCCTTTCGTATTTGTCTATGGCTTTGTCAAAGGCGGCCAGCATTTTTTCCCTGTCACGGGGGAGCCTCCCCCTGACGCGCGTCAGAATCGTGTCGTGAAAGCCGTCGTAATCGACCCCGTCAACATTGAGAAGCTCTACTATGCGCCTGTCCTCTCTGAGGTTATCCAGCTCGTCGGCCGGTTTGAATATTCCCTTTTCGATATCCCCGAAAAGGGCCGTCTTTTTGTTGAGAAAGATGGAGAAATTGATGACGGCCTCAGGGCGCGTGCGGTTAAAAAACACTGCCAGCGCCTCGGCGTTTTCAAGGCCTCTGCCGCGGCCCGACACGCCTGTCATTATGTGCGCGCCGTAGCCTATTCCGGCTTCGCGCAGACGCCCTGTCTGCTCATAGGCCTCGTCCGCGGTGTGTTCCTTGTTCATATATTTCAGCACGTCGTCAAGGCCCGACTCTATGCCGATATAAAGGCGGCTGACGCCGAGGGCGGCAAGCTCTTTGAGCTGTCCGCCGCTCTTTTCGGCTATGCCGGTGACGGTGGCGTCCATGTTGAATCTTTCGGCCGTGGGGAAATATTCCCTTGTCATCGTGATTATTTGTTTAAGCCTGTCAAAACCCGTGCAAAAGGCGTTGCCGTCGCCGAGATATACCGTCTTTGGCGCGCCGCCTGCGGCCCGAACCCTTTTCAGCTCCTCCTCTATCTGCTCAAGAGGCAGCTCGCGGTATGTCAGGTCTTTGAACAGGCCGCAAAAGCGGCAGGCGTTATATGAACAACCAACCGAAATCGGCAGCATATATGAGCCGCGCTCCATGGGTCCGCGGCATATACGGCCTTCATATTCCATGGTCAAACCTCCTCAGGATACCGATATAAGTCCCAGCTCTATTTTCCAGAGCAGTACCCTCAAAAGGGCTTCGTCTATTGTCTCGCCGCTTATCCTGCCCTGCCTGTAGGCCCTTATGACGGCCGGTATCTGGGACTCGAACTCGGTACAGCATATCATATCGTTTCCGGCCTGTATGGCCATGACGGCGGCCTCGCCTGTGTCATAGCTTTTGCTGATGGCGTCCATATAGAGGTCGTCGGTCATGATGACGCCCTCAAAGCCCACCTTTTCCCTCAGCCTTTTATGAACGGAGGGGGAGAGGGAGGCCGGAAGCTCGTCGCCCATGGACGGTATTATGTTGTGGCAGACCAGCACGCAGCCGCTGCCGGCCTCAATGCCGGCGCGGAAGGGTATCTCGTCGTAATCAAAGGTGTCTATGGCGCGCTCGTCCCTTGTGGCGCCGATATGGCTGTCTCCGGCAAGGTCGCCGTAGCCGGGATAGTGCTTGAGCACCGTGCCTATTCCCTCGCCCTCGGCGGCGGATACCTCGGCCGAGACATATCGGGCCGTCTCGTCGGCCCCGAGGCCGAAGGAGCGTTTATACATAAAGGCGCTTTTTTCAAAGCTGATATCGCATACGGGGCCCATGTTGACATTGACGCCGAGGGACTTCAAAAGGCGCGCCTTCTCGACCGCCGTGTCGGATAGGAGCTGATAGCCGCCCTCCCTGTACAGGTCTCTGGGAGATTTAAAGGGCTGGGAGCGGTACTGCTTAAAACGGCTTATCCTCGTCACCGTGCCGCCCTCCTCGTCGACGGCTATTATCATGGGCACCTTGGCCGACGACTGGTATCCGGCCGTGACGGCCGCCATCTGCTCGGGAGTGCGGTTTTCGAAATCCCTGGCGAAAAGGATATAACCGCCCACATTATATTGGGCCGCCTTGTCCTCCTGTCCCGTGGGGCAGCGGACCAGAAAGAGCTGGCCTATCTTCTCCTCGGCCGTCAGGCCCGCCATTATCTCCCTCGCCTTTTTTTCCTGAGGGGTCATGTCGTCCTGAGGGTCGGGCGTTTCCTTTTGGGGAGGCTCTTCCACCTCGTGCTCGTTGCCCGGCTTTTCGGGCAGGTCGACCTTGCCCACGGCTCCGCATGACGTAAGGGTAAAAAGACAGAGAAGGACGGCCAAAAAGCTTTTTATCTTCATATTTTATCTGTGTTTTCTCTGGAGATGCCTCATATCGCCGTATATCTCAACCAGCTTTTCATACTCCTCCCTGTCATAGAAGGAGCATTGGCCGCGCGTGAAGTCCTTGGCGACCTCGACTATGAATCTGGCCGCCTGCTCCACATCGACGATATGGGTGGCCCCCGTGGCGCATCCGGCGACGGGAGTCTCGGTGGTGATGGCTATGCCGACGACGGGGGCGCTTGTGGCGACCGAGGGCTGAAGAATGCTGTTCATGTGGTAAACGCCGTTGCCGTAGGGGGTGATATCCTGGGTGGACAGGGGGAAGACATAGGCCGGCTGGCCCGTGACGCGGCTCATTATCTCCACAAGGTCGTCGCTGGCCTTGAGTATGTAGCCCTCCTTGACGGGGCAGGAGATGGCAAAGCCGCGCTTGCAGATTATCTTGTTGCCCTTTGTGGTGTCGGCCGACAAGACGGCGTCGACCTCCATCTCC
>CANSNO010000017.1 GCA_947648385.1 uncultured Clostridia bacterium | reverse complement strand
GCGGAAAATTTTGCAGGACGATTACGACATTCAAATGACGCAGACAATGGAAAGGGAGGTGTCGGTCATGTGTAATTTGAGCAAGGGCGTTGAGGAAAAAGGCGTTGCTAAAGGTATCTTGTCCTCTATCAAAAACCTCATGGAAACGATGGGGCTGACCATTGAACAGGCTATGGCGGCGCTGAAAGTCCCGGAGGGCGAACGTCAGAAATATATGGATTTGCTGGAACGGCAGTAATGACAAAAACGCCACGGACTATCGTTGTCCCTGGCGTTTTCTGTATCTACGTTAGCTGACTTGAGCAGCTTCGGCTTCTGCCTGTTTCTTCCTGTGGTAGTTCTCCCGCCTCGCGGCAAGCATACGTTCATACCGGGCCTGGGCTTCGGGATCTCCGGCGGCAGCGTCCGCATACATTTTCTGACGGGACTTCTTTACCGCTTCTGACTGTTGCGCTCTCTGCTGCGCCAACTCTGCCGCCGCTACCGGGTCGGTTTCGGCGCGGGCTTTCAAATCCTGCAAAGCCGCCTTTTTCCGATTGCGATGGGCTTCCAGCCGTTCCGCTTCTTCTAGGGTGAGAGGCAAACCTGCCTCGGCACATCTGGCAAGTTCTTTCAACGTCCGCTGTTGGGGCTTCGGGGGCTGTGCGGACTTCTGCCTGTCACGCCACGCTTTGTGCTGCTCGGCTTTCTTCTGGCGGTGCGCCGCAAGCCGCTCCGCTTCCTCCGGGGTGAGATCGGCTCCATCCAGCTTGGCGAGTTCCTTCAGTGAGCGTTTGCGAGGCTTCTCTGGCTGACTGGCCTTTTTCTTGTCGCGTTGCTTCTGCTGATAGGCCCGATTGCGCTCTAACCGCCGTTCTTCCTCCGCCTGTTCCTCCGGGGTCAACAGGCCCGCCCGCTTCCTCGCGGTAAACTCCCGGCGCTCCTGCTTGTACCTCTCATACCGAACCTGGGCAAGCACCTGGGAGCGTTCCTCTTTCTCTGCCTGTTCCTCCTGCTGGCGGCGTTCTTCCTCCTGCTCCATCGGGGTCACAATGTCGGCGGGAACCTCAAACGCGCCAATGAAATTGAAATAGAAATCTAACCGCTGACGGCGCTGCTTTCCCCGTCCGTTGCCCTCATGGACAACGATTTTCTCGATAAACTCATTGAGAATGGGCGTAGTCAGTTCCGAAAAATCGGTGTACCGCTTGGCAAGGTCGATAAACTCCGTCATTCTCACCCGGTCGGCGTTCCAGTTGTCCAGCAAGCCCTGCCACTCCGTCATGGAGGCTTCCAGCGCGGCCTGTTCCTCGTCATACTCGGCAAGGAGACGGCTGAAATGCTTATCCGGCAGCTTGCCCGTGGCGTTGGCCTCGTACAGCTTCTTCACCAGTCCGTCCAGTTCGGCGTGGCGCTTCTTCGCCTGGACAATCTGTTTCCGGCAATCCTTGACTGCTTCCTCCTGGCGCAGACTGGATGCCTTTCGAACCCGCTGAACAAACTCCTGCTCGTTGTTGCGGACATACCAGCTTATCCGCTGGATGGCGGAGAGGATCGCCGCTTCCAGCTTTTGCGTGGCAACATAGTGAATGGTGCAATCCTCCATAGGTGCCCGGTATCTGGAACAGGTGAAAGCATCGTCAATGTACTTGCCTTGGACAAGACTGTTGTGGTGGGTCAGCTTTGCGCCGCAGTCGGCACAGTAGAGCAGTCCGGTTAAACGGTTAGGGGCATTACTCCGCTTGGGTGTCCGGCGCTTGGTTTCCCGCAAACGCTGAACATTGTGCCACGTTTCTTCGTCAATGATGGCGGGGACGGCTCCCTCAAATACAAATTGTTCCTCTGGCATTGTCCTGCGGGTGCTTTTAGTCTTGTAGTTCTCACAGACAGTCTTGCCCAGCACCTTGCGCCCCAGGTACTCCGGCCTTTTAAGAATATAACCCAGGGTGGTGGCAGACCATGCGTAGGGGTCGCGGTAGCTGTTGGCTCGAACAGGACAGCCGATACGCTTCCAGTGTTCGGAAGGGATGGGGATTTGCTCGGCCCGCAGCGTTCGGGCGATGCCGTTGACGCTCTGACCGTCCATGACCATCTGAAAGATGCGGCGCACAACGGCGGCAGCTTCCTCGTCGATCACCCACTCGCCCTTTTCTTCTTTTGAGGCGAGATAGCCATAGGGGACGGCCCCCGAACAGCGCAGGCCCTTTTCCATTCTGGACTTGAAAACGGTCTTGATTTTGCGGCTGGTGTCAGCAACGTACCACTCATTTATCACATCCCGGAAGATGGACATAATATCAAATCCATTGGCGGTGTCCAGGTTGTCATTGGCGGCGATAAAGCGGACGTTGTACTCGTCAAAGGTGCGTTTGAGCAAGCCGACCTCCACCACGTCACGGCCTATTCTGCTCTGGTCTTTGACAATGACGGTAGCCACATTTCCGGCCCGTATCTCGTCCACCATAGCGTCCAGGCCGGGCCGCTTGAAGGTCGTTCCCCGCACCCCGTCATCGGTGAAGTGGCGGACATTAGTGAAGCCATTTTTTCGGGCGTAGTCCTCCAGGATGCGCTTTTGATTTTCTACGGACACGCTCTCGTCAGACCGCCCATCGTCGTGAGATAACCTTTCGTACAATGCTGTGATTTTACCCTTTTGCTCCTGCTTCCTCATGTGTGTAACCTCCTGTTTTGTATTTTCACGACCTTTCTATCCTTATTATAGTGACCCTTTGGGGTCAAGAACCACAAACGAGGTGTTCGCCTGCATTAGATTGGGTTTGCAATAAAACCTTGTCTTACCGGCGCCGCTACCACCGCAGACAAGGGTGTTCAGATTGCGCCTGTGCTTTTTGGCGTTCAATCCGATTTTCACATTCTGTGTCATCAATTTATTTTCAGATGGCGGCGATTGTCGGTATTTCTTATTGATTGTTTTGGCACTACCCCATTTTGCACTGCCGTGCTCCTCCCTCCGGCGATAGTTCCTGCGAGTCGAAAAATAAATGCCGATGCCTAATTCATATACCAGAAGAAAAAAGAGGACAGTCCGCAGACTGTCCTCGCATAGCTCTATCTGGAATGGATTGTTAAACACGGTCATCAATTTTAGCAGTATCTCTGCCAGTCCTCCAGGAACTGAAGGCACGATCAACAGTGCCAACCATACCACGGGGACAATGCCAATGACGGAGAGAATAATAGCACTCTGACGGTCATTACCTCTCATCATGGCGGCTATTCCTTTCAACTACTCTGAATCTCTTGCTCGGTGCATGACCGATTTTGATAATCAGTTCATCAACGGCGTCAGTAGACTTTCCCTCATGCTTGAGTTCGCTTTTTTCATCATTCAAAGAGCGAATGACAACACCATGCTCAAAATCATCAAGAGCGACAAAGTATTGTTTCTCCTTCATGGGATACACTCCTTATCTTTCTCTATCCTGAGAGTTCTTCTGTCTTTGACGGTACAACTCATCAGATACTCTGGAATATATTTCACTCATAGCCGCGCGGGCTTTGGACAAATAGTCACGAATTGCTTTCGGCTCCGCATTTTTCAGCTCATCAGGAACATGGTCTATGGCAAAATCTCTCGTATCCACGCCAAACTTTTTACAGAGCATATAACCGATACAAGCGGCCTGAAACTCTGTGTCTTTACGACTATATGCTTCGTTGTCGAAAGCAAGTTGAGCATGCCCCAGCTCCTGAGCCACGCACTGGCAAAGAACCACACTGTCACCGATATCACGCTTTATACACAGTGTCTGTTTATCATTGTTATAGAACGCTCCCATATTGGGATAAGGGAGCTCATCTACGCTTTCGACTTCAATAGGTGCTGTATCCAACATAACGGCTACAAGCTGCCTTGGATCTCTGTTGACACTGGGGGCCTGACGCTTGCCATTAGTTTGGGATATGTCAAAGACCTTTTTTACATTGTAGGTGACACCTTGGGTGCCATCATTTTTGGTATATTCCACGGGATCAAGAATCTTAATATGGCTCTCACCGCCCTGAACCTGAACATTCTGTTCGCCCCAATCGCTGAAGCTCTTGAGCTGAGTGGCATCAGGGCGTTGCCTGTAAATTAAAAGTGCGTTGGCGGCAGAATACCTGTCCATTCTACTCTGAGTGTCCAGAAAGGCCTTGAGCTTCTCAGGGTCAGAGACAATCAAAGAAGCAGTATCATCAATCATTGAATAGACATCATTCTTCTCGGCCTTTTTCTTCTCAATCCATTCCTCCGTGGTGACAATAGGTCGCGCATTGGCCACTTTTTTGGTCTTAAAATCACTGGTCAAAGTAATTACCTCTCTTTCAATTTTTTCTGCTGTAACACCTTGGGTTCTCCAACTTCTAATTTGGTACGCTCTTCTTTCTGCTTTGCCGCAACAGCCTTATAGCTATTCAGTTTATCCCTGACGGAAGGCTTTTTCTGTGCGGCCTTGGCAGCACCCTTATCAGTGGGCGTATCGACTGGCTCTGAGTTTGGCTCGGACGGAGGGTTTTTGTCCGCCCTTGCGGTGGTAGGGTTTTCTTGCGGCACCCTCTCTTTCTGCGAGGGCTTACCCATCGCTTCCTCAACAATCATCTCACCTTTGGACTTAGAGCGACTGTCTTTCTCCATCGTTTCACGCTGGGCAATGTCCTTTTCCGCTTCTGCCACAATAGACGCCTTGTCCACCTTACCAAGCTCAAAGCGATCAACAATTCTCTGTATTTTAGAAGCATCTTCAGCCCTTGCAATGATGTCAACTTCCGTTTTGGGGTTGTTTGTGTTTCTGTCCCTCAGAACGCAATACAAAACGCCATATTCCTTGGCGTGTTTTGTGAATGTTGGCAAATCCCTCTGCTGGATAGAGAACACCTTAAGTTCCTTTCCCGATTTAATCATACTGGTAAGGCGAGCCTTGCCTCGGGTTTTATTCGATTGTGTGACCTCCTGCTTCAAAACTGCGGCCAGAAGGATTGCGACCTCCTTTGCCACAGAGCCGGTCAATTTTGCCGCGACTTCAAGACCCTCAAGAGATAACCTGACGACCTGTTCCGCCGCGTCACCGCTATTTGTCATAAAGATTTTTCTCCTTTCCTTTGGATTGTTCTTCATCTGCAATGACCTGCGTCAGCTTTTCACGGATAATTCCAGAACGCTGGGCAATTCCATCACAGAGTTTGACTTCCCTGCGAAGCTCCTTCATTTTTTTAGAAATCTCGGCAATCTCACTTTTTGCCGTTGACAGTCTTTCATCAGATACTCCCACCTTACGGATTTCATTTCGGAGATGTGTTCTTTCAACGGACAAAGTTTCAATTTGCTTTTCAACCGAATGTAGATATAAAGAAAGCTCCTCGTCAGTACCAATGTGGTGCTTACCAAGGAGCCGTGTTTGAGCTGTCAATTCATCAAGTTTCATCAGATCGTCTCTCAAGAGATAATGGAGACGAGCCGGATTCTGTTTTTTGTATTTCTGAAAGCAACCCAGCTTATAGCAATAATGAAGATACTGTCCATACAGGCCGCCCACTTTACTGACTCGCCTTTCTCTTGTGATAAGCGCATACTGACGAGGCTTATACGCTTCCTTTTGGAAGGGACGCATATCCACACGCCCACGGTTTGCCGCAATCCTTTCCATGATTTTATCTCTGCCGTACTCCTCTCCCAAACGGTAAAGGCGCACGGGCTTCGTCTGCCCCTTGGGGATTATTGTCCAATACTTATGACGACTGTTGAAATCGAAGGAGTAGCCCATCTCTTTCAAGGCGGCCTCAAGTTGGAGCTTGTTTGTACTGTGTTCAATTGCCTCGTCGATTGCAGCACGAAGCACATTATATCGGGTTGGCATTCCGGCACGGTCTTTCATGGTCAGATAAGATGGGTCTGGATTACGCTCAGGCCTCTCTATTACATGAAGTCCGTATGTCTCACATATACGGTCGGCTACCTTACGGAATTTGAACCACGAGGTATCCTGGCATCGTTTTCCGTCTACATAAGACACTGAGTTAATTACAAAGTGACAGTGAAGATGATTTGTATTTAAGTGTGTTGCAACGACAACCTGAAATCGCTCGCCCCATACTTTTTGTGCAAACTCCATACCTATCTTCTGTGCCAACTCCGGCGTGATATCCTGTTCCTTGAAACTCAAGTATCCATGAAAGGCTTGGATTCCGTCCGCCTTTCCAAACTGCTCTTTGACAGTGACAAACTGCTCACGGGCAGTCTCCACATTGCAGTTGATGCCCTGACAGAAAAACTCTCTTTCAGTTTTCGTTTTGTTCTGTGCATAAGCAATGACATCGCGGAGCGCTTGGTAGTCGGCCTCACTGTATTTCGATTTCGCTTTGTCAATTTTTTCTGGATTGGAAGCATACGCGATAACTGCGTCCAAACGAGCTGTAACTGGCCATAATCTTGTTACTGCCATTTAAGCTCACTCTTATCTGGACGAAGGAATTGGCTCTCCACATCAGCTTGAAATTTATGCCATCGTTCAGCTTCCTTTTTAAGCAAGGGAGCGTCAATAAAGTTCAGCGCATTTGCCTTTGCCGCCAGTTGGTGAACATTATTGCCAATGGCAGACAGCTCACGCATTGTGTCATAAAATTGGGCGTCCGGCTTTTCTTTTGGCTCATATCCTTTGAGCAACAGTCGGAGCAAAGCACCTTCAGGCAAGCAAGCCATCTGAGCTTTGCGGGCAAGCTCACTGGCCTCTTCTGCCGAAAGGCGAATGTGTTTATCCACAGGTCTGCGTCTCATGATTTCCTCCTTTCAGATAAATGTTAATGCAAAATACAAAGGGGTATTAGGGGGCTACCCCTAACGAGGTATTTGCTGTTCCCACGAAAGTGGGGATACACATACACTGCTCGCTAAGATGATACAGAACTCCCGTCCTGCGCCCATTTCTATTTGGAGATTATCTCGCCATTTCTTTTGAGACCGGTTTATATTGGATCGCTTGGATATCGCCATTTACCCTTATAAACTTTTCTGGATACTTGAATTGTTCTTGATATTTCTCCGCTAATTCAGGCGGCAGGCTCTTGAACTTGTTGGAACCATACGGTGCATATGCGATAAAGAAGTCGCCTGCAATGATGTCCATCATCTCACGAGGCTGCTCCAGCATATAGCATCGTTCGATCTGCCAACCGTCTTTCCCTCCATACTCTGATGCCATATACTGTTCCAAACGAACACCGATATCGGAACCGTCAAGAGAATTGGCGTAGATTGAATAACCACCCATATTGGGTCGAAACGCCTTGTTATCGCTGGACACAACATAGGTTCTTGCGGCAAGCGGATAAGGTTTTTCAAAGCTGGCTTGGGAGAAAACGATATACCCTGTGAGGTGTGTAAAGCCCTCTTTTTCCGCCTCGCGAAAACGAACTTTCATCTCCTGATAGGTCATGTCCCATTCTAACGGTTCGTTAAAAACAGCTCGGTTCAGGGGCAACCCTCTGAGCTTTCCTTCATCGTTACATATGATGGCAACCTCATCGGAGAAAGGCATATACTCCTCAATATCGCCGTCAACAAGCTTCTGCATTGCTTCCAGATTGTTCTCGATTTCAACCAGCTTAGGATATTTCCCCGCCTGAACCAGCAGTACGGAGAGCGTTTCCACCTCGTCTAAATTGCAGAACCTCTCGCTCTTTTGCGTCTGTTCAGGATCAAAAGAAACCTCTTTGAATCCGAAACTGTCGCAGAAATAGAAGCCCTGTTCGACCCAGTCGTCTTCGATGACCTCCACCACATCCGAAACAGAAAGCGACCTCGCTTTATATCCTGTTGGATGATTTATGTTGAACATCGTGTGAACTTCTTCGAGATTCTTACAGCTCACATTGCCCTCAAATACGAGGTCATATACGGAGGCATTCGGGTCACGATTGCCTTGCTTTTCCTGAACGAAGTCAAGGTTCATAAAGGCTAAATTGTCCTTGTCACGCTCCATGCTGACCTGATAAATTCTGATTTTCACTCAGCGTTCCACACTCCTTTCACGGGTTTTATCTTTGGGTATGCCCAGCTTGATACAGAGATAATCGTTGAAGTCCTTTCCTTTCGGGGGCGGTTCATCTCGAACCTCATAGCGGCTGGGCAGAATGGCTTTCAACGCCCTTGTTGCTGCACGACCTGTGCTGTCGTTATCCAAGTGCAGACAGATCTTCGATACATTTTCATGCTCCGTAAGGAAGTGCGACAGTGCCATTGGCACGGTGCTGTCCTCAAGCTTTTCCTTCGGGCTGTACACGCCGGAGAGGGATAGCAGATTGTCTGCTCTCCAATCTCGCCCTGCCATGCGTTCTAAGGAGGCATAGGAAAGCAGGTCAATAGCGCACTCAAAGAGGTGCAGAACCAAACTGTCCCCATTTCCAATCTGAAATGCAAACCGCTTATCGCTACCCGGGCAATCTCCCATAATGCGGCTTGGCTTTGTCGCCCGAAAAAAAGCGTATCTCGGTTTCTGCCGTCCGTCATATCCCACGAACACGATGTTGTGATAGGGCAGGCTCTCGTAGATAAGTCCATGAGAAATGCAGTAGCTTATGACAGAGTAATCAATGCCACGGCTGAAAAGATAGTCGGTGATCCTTTCCGTCGCCTTGCTCTTTTCAGGAAGCACAAGCTCCTTGGGAGGCTCTGCTTTCTGCTTTGGAATGATGGCAGCTGGAATAACAGAAGCCTTGCCAACAAGTATGTCAACCGCCTCCAGAAAGGAATGTCCCTTGACCTTTACGAGATAGTCAAGGGCACCGTAACCGCCTATTCCACGGCTCCACCACATCCATTTCCCATTGGATATTTTGAGGCTGTCATGAGTGCGTGTCCTGTAACAGTTTGGTGAAATGCGGACAAGCTCCTCCGGCTCAAAGATCTGCATATAGGTCAACAGGTCAACCTGTCGCACCTGTTCAATGACCTCAGTGGGGATATAGGACATTTACCACACCTCGCCGTCTCGGTCACAGTAGAGCAACTCACGATAGAGATAGTTCACAGGGATTTCTCGTTGCCAATACAAGTCCCAGCAACTGCCGAGAACGCCGTCGATATCTAACAAAGCGTTCAGCGTTTCCTCATCCACATCCATGTCGCCGTCCTCGGTCATAGTGATAAGGCGAGCATAAAGACTGTAACGCTTGTCGCCTTTGGTTGAGCGTTCCGGCAAAGTGTACTGCTCCAACTCCTTGTAGTCTGCCAGTTCATCTTGCAGCCTTTTCATCAATAGGGAAAGTTTTTCCTCCATGTACATCACCTCGCTTCCAGTGCTTTCTCCCTCTCAATGAGCTTGTCTGCACGGTCTGCGATGGAGTCTCTGATGGTCTGCCCATAGTCCGTTTCCAGCTTCTCATAGTCTTTGAACACATCCGCCAGCGGGCATGGCGATTTGAGTAGCGCCCTTGCCCTTTTGGGGGAAAGGTCAGTGCAATTCATCTCGCATAAGATGTCCTCACGCACTGTGTAGTCGTGGACATGACGGAGGATCTCGTCGGGCTGCTCGGTAAGCAGCCAGTCACGATATTTTTCCTGCTCGGCGGTCATCTTTGCTCGCAGCTCGGCATTGTAATCTCTTTCCTGCATGGTCTTCACCTCCTTCGTTTAGGTATGAATATAGCCGCCTGATGGTTTCCAATCGGGCGGCTATGTAAGGCAGCAGAGGGATTTCCTCTGCTGCAATGGGTCATCGCTCTAATCCCACGACCTTGCGTTCCGGCTCCATTTCCTCCTCGTTGGGTTCATCCTCGGCAAACTCATTCTCTCTCTTATCGAGGTTCAAGAGGATGTTCAGCTCGTCCAAACGAGCGGTCTTTTCCTTCAGCTCGTCCTCATGAGAAAACGGCTTTTCGGCTTCAGCTTTCGCCGTTTCAAGCTGTTGGTTGGCTTCGGCAAGGCTTCTGCGGTTGCTTTCCAAGAGCGGCTCAAATCGTTCAATGCGGTTGTCGATACGGGTTATATTGCCCAAAATGTCACCTCCAAGTTCGACTGTCTGCGTCGTTGCGCCCTTGACATCAACCTCATAAGTTCTTTCACGGGCGTTAAAGACAAGTAACAGTTCAAACCCTCGATATTTACCCAAGGGGATAGGATCAGGACTTCTCATGCTCTTGCAGGCTTCAATGATCGCCTTACCTGCCTCGTCCTTTTCGGTGTAGACTTTGCCGCCAAGCTCCATGCCCACAAAGGCGTCGCCCTCAGACTTCGGGTGTTCCTTCGCAGTCTCCAAGTCGTTTTCCAATGCGGCAATCAACTCTGTCAATCGGGCAATCTCCTTTGGAAAGACCTTTGTTATTTTGTCCTCCATAGCGTATTTTTCGGAGAGATAGTTAGATTTCAGGAGCTTCAGCTTAGATACCTGATTGTCCAAGTCCATCTTTTCTTTTATGTGCGGATTTCCCGTCGCCAGCATCTTAATTTCGGCGTAAGAAAGCACCGCTTCGTCAATGTCATCAGCAGAGCGCACTGGAGATTTGCTGGTCATAATTTGACTAATGAACTTCTGCTTGCTCTCGATGAGCTGGTAGCTGTAGGCGTCAAAAGTCCCCTCGGTCACATAGCGGTAGATTTCCACCTCGGGGTTTGTGTTGCCTTGACGGATGATACGACCGCTTCGCTGCTCAAGATCAGAGGGTCGCCACGGCACATCAAGGTCATGCAGAGCGATGAGCCTGTCCTGACAGTTGGTTCCTGCGCCCATCTTCTGCGTACTGCCCATGATGACACGTACCTCACCCTTGCGGACTTTTTTGAACAATTCAGCTTTCTTCGCCTCGGTGTCTGCGTCGTGGATAAACCTGATTTCTTCGGGCGGTATACCCTTGGCAATGAGCTTGTCTTTGATGTCATTGTAGACCGAGAAAGTACCGTCACTCTTAGGAGTGGACAGGTCACAGAAAATCATCTGAGCGGATTTCTTGTCCGTGTTTTCATCCCAAATACGGTACACATTCTCCACGCAGGTGTTCACCTTGCTATCCTCAAAGTCGGGCAGCATCGGATTTATCAGGCGTTGATCCAGTGCCAACTTTCTGCCGTCATTGGTAATACGGAGCATATTGTCCTCGCTGGGACTGACGCCGCCATTCCTTATTTTTTCAGCTCGTTCTCCGAGGGCTTTTACCATGTCCTTTTGCATTTCCGAGGGCTTGACCACCACATTATGATAGTTGGCTTTTGGTACGGGAAGCTGGAGCATATCTGCCGTTTTTATATCGGCTGCTTCCTTGAACATAGCCATTAGCTCAGGAATGTTGTTGAACTTGGAGAAGCGTGTTTTGGTGCGATAGCCCGTGCCCTCCGGCTTTAACTCCACAGCGTTTACTGTTTCTCCAAACTGTGCCGCCCATGCGTCAAAGTGCTGTAAGCCTTGGGATTTTAGCAAGTCGTATTGCAGATAGCGCTGGTTGGTATAAAGCTCTACCATGCTGTTGGAGATTGGGGTGCCGGTGGCAAACACTGTTCCACGACCACCCGTCAGCTCATCCAAATAGCGGCACTTCATATATAGGTCAGAGGATTTCTGAGCCTCGGTTTGGGAAATGCCGCCCACATTCCTCATCTTGGTGTAGAGATATAGGTTCTTGTAGTAATGGCTTTCGTCGATGAACAGACGGTCTACACCCAGTTCCTCAAAGGTCACAACATCGTCCTTACGGGTCTGATCGTTGAGCTTTGCCAGCTTTGCCTCAATGCTCTTTCGGGTCTTTTCCATCTGCTTAATGGAAAACTTCTCACCACGAATACGCTTCAGCTCCTCAATACCCACAAGGATTTCATTCCTCTGCTGCTCCAGCACGGCGATCTGACGCTCTATGCTCACAGGTATCTTTTCAAATTGAGAATGCCCGATGATGACGGCATCATAATCGCCGGTTGCAATCCTGCCGCAAAAGCGTTTGCGGTTTCGGGTCTCAAAGTCCTTTTTTGTAGCAACAAGGATATTCGCCGCCGGATAGAGCTGGAGAAACTCTGCCGCCCACTGCTCGGTCAAATGGTTCGGGACAACAAACAGGGACTTATTGCACAGACCAAGGCGTTTGCTCTCCATCGCCGCCGACGTCATCTCGAAGGTCTTGCCTGCGCCTACGGCGTGAGCGAGAAGCGTGTTACCGCCGTACAACACATGGGCTACGGCATTCTTTTGGTGGTCTCGCAGCTCGATTTCAGGGTTCATGCCCTCAAAGATGATGTGACTACCGTCATACTCACGAGGACGGATGGAGTTAAACCTTTCGTTGTAGAGGCGACACAGCTCATCTCTGCGCTGTGGATCTTTCCATACCCAATCCTGAAAGGCTTGTTTGATCTGCTCTTGCTTTGCCTGAGCTATGGCGGTCTCGGTGGTGTTGAGAACGGGCTTTTTCTTTCCGAACTCGTCCTCCACATAGTCAAAGATACGCACATTCTTTAGGTTCAGGGTCTCCTCAAGAATTTTGTAAGCATTGATACGCTTAGTTCCATAGGTCGTGTTCGCCTTGACATTCCCTCTATCATAGCTTTTGTTCTCAATGCTCCACTCGCCGGTAACTTCGGCGTAGTGTACTTGCATTTTGTAGCTCAGGTAGTAAGGCGTATTCAAAAGCTCGGTCATGAACTCCTGTATTACATCAGGGGGAACCCATATTGCGCCCAAGCGTACAGAAATTTCGCTTGCGGTCAGGTCTTTCGGCATCACCTTTTCAAGCGCCTCGATGTTATCCTGATAGGGCAGCTCGGGGAACGCCTCGGCTGATCGTTTTGCAAACGCCAGCTTTTCCCTTATGTTCCCTGAAAGGTACTCGTCCGCCATCAGGTATTTTGGTGTTCCTTTCGGGTTAAGGAAGATGACACCTTTCAGGTCGTGGAAGATTTCCTCCTCGGACTTTCCGCAAAGGGAACTCATATACTGCATATCCACACAGGCTCGTTCTCCCATAGACAAGGCAAGAGCCTCGCTTGCAGTATCAACCGATGTGACAGGCACATGGGGCTTGATGGTGCGTTTCGTAAAGATGTCCGCCTTGCGCTCCAGCTTGCCGTCCTCGTCAATTACTTCCAAGGCAGAGAGCAGAGAAAAGGAGCTGTCCTGCGAGAACACAGAGGAATTGCCACGGGAGTTTATAAGCCCATACTTCTTCGTGAAGCTGTCATAGAGACGGTTCAGCTCCATTTGCTGGGATTTGATGTTTACCTCAGGGAAGTCCTCAAGCTGCATATCCAAGAGCGACCTCACGCAGTCACGGAGCTGTATCATGCCCTTAATGCGGTTTTCTGCGGTTGCAGAGACCTTGACAGGAGCCATGCGGCTGTTCTCTCGATAGTAGATACCATCATCTATCACGGCGTAGGAAAAGTTGCGGACACTGGGATCAGCAGGAATAGAATTATCCTCCTCAGACAGTTCCTCGTCCATTTCGTACTCAGTGATTTCTCCGTGAATGTTTGAGATAGCTTCATTAAGCAGTTCGGACAGATCGGCGTCCTCATAGGGGGTTACGGTCATTTCCTCACCGAACCTGCCGGACACCATCCTGCTCTCACCCAGCACCATTTCAGGGTGCTGAACAAAGTAAGAGTTCATCCTGAACCCGTTTTCGTCGGTATCAAGATGAACCCAGTCCGGCTCTATGTCGATAATTCTGTCCCGTTTTTGCAGGATAAGGATATCCGATATGACCTCCGTGCCTGCATTACCTTTGAAAGTGTTATTGGGCAGGCGGATTGCTCCCAGCAGGTCGGCTCTCTGAGCAATATACTTCCTGACGGCGTTATTCGCCTTATCCATCGTGCCTTTACTCGTCACCAGAGCCATGATACCGCCCGGACGGAGTTTGTCGAGGGATTTAGCCATAAAATAATCATGGATAAGGAAGTGGTGCTTATCGTACCGCTTGTCCGCCACTGAAAAGTCGCCGAAAGGAACATTACCAACAATGGCATCGTAGAAACTGTCAGGGATTTCCGCCTGCTCAAAAGGCTGTGCGGCAATAGATGTTTTTTGGTAAAGCTGCTGGGCGATACCCGCAGAGATCGTATCAATCTCCACACCGTACATTTTGCTGTTCTGCATAGACGCAGGCAGCATACCGATGAAGTTGCCAATACCGCAGGACGGCTCCAAGATATTGCCCTCACGAAAGCCCATCTGCATCATCGCTTTATAGATTGCGGAAATAACCGCAGGCGGCGTGTAAAACGCCGTCAGGGTGCTTTCACGGGCGGAGGCATATTCCTCCGGCGTCAGCAGCGTTTTCAGTTCCAGATACTCTGTTTCCCATGCGCTGTTGCTCTCATCAAAGGCTTCGGGGACACCGCCCCAGCCCACATATTTCGACAGGATTTCCTGTTCTTCGGGCGTTGCAAAGCGGTTTTCCTGCTGACACTTCTTGAGAAGCTGGATTGCCATAAGGTTTCTGCGGAAGCGTTCTTTCTTTCCAAATTCTTCAACCTCGTGAGAGGTAAGGTCAAAGGTATGGCGCTCTGCCATCGGCACATCAGGGTGCAGGTCAAAGGTCTGCGCCCTTGACCGCTTCTTCTCCCATGCTGGGGCGGGAAGCTCCTCCATCGGTTCCGTCTTTTCAGTCAGTGCTTCCACATCTTTCATCACCTGTCGAATAAACGGGTCGTTATCCAGTTTTTCAGGGTCAACGACCACGCCGTTTACAATGCCTCTTTCGGCAAGTTCCTCTCTGAGTGCCACAGGGTCAATGTCCGAGAAGTCATCGGGTTTGAGAAACTCTTCCAGCTCGTCCGCATCAACAGCGGTCAGATCGACAAAGTCCAAGTTGCTAAGTTCCTCACGAATGAGGTCGTCCAGCGTATCATATTGACGCTGCTCAAACACTCTGTCCGAAACGAGCCTTGTCAGGGTGTAGTGCTTCAAGTCAACATTGACCTGAATGGGGATTTCATCATCGGTCATTGTGGTGTACGCAATGCCGATTTTGCTTAGGTCATCGAATATCGGGGCAATATCCTCACCGTACTCATCACGCATAAAGTCCTCAATAAGCGCCTTTGCCACTTCAAGTGAGCGTGTTTCCATATCGAAGATGTGCTTGTACGCCTCGGGATCATCGTTGACAGGCACGGTGAAGTCAGCGGCTTCCAGTCTGTCCACATACTCTGTGAGCTTATGGGCAGGTATGCCGCACATTGGGACACGCTCTCCGTCAAACGAACGAGAGACCAGCGTCACATCGAGGGTCTCTGCCGCCGCCTGCGCCGCTCTGCCGTACATCTCATAGAAATCGCCCACACGGTAAAGGGAAATAACCTTGAGCGCTGACAGGTCATCTTTTTCAGGCTCGACTGAGGTATTGTCTTTGACCTTCAGGTGGTCATTCATGGGGTTCTCCGCCACCATACGGTCAAAGTTTTCTCTTGTTTCCTCTTTGTTGAACAGAGGGAAGCTGGGGTCAAAGAGCATAACGCGGTTCTCATCAAAAGACAGGATTTCAAATTCCTGTGCGCCGAGATAAACTTTGTCACCCAAGTGATACTCATAAGACTCACGCACCAGCGGTGGGGTAGAAAACACGGGCGTGTCCTGAGTGGCAGAGATCCTCGCAGTAGAGGTGGCGGCAATTTCTTCAATTCGTTCCCGAACTGTTTCCGGCAGGTCATCAACATAATAGGTTACGGTGCGGTCGGGAGCAATATGGGCAATAGTCTTATAATCACCGTTTTCTTGCTCCAAACAGTTCCAGACGGTAAGACCATTTCCCAAATGTCCATAACCAAGCTCATAATCGGGCATATCCTGCTCTGCTTCTTTCTCAAATGGTGCAGTGGAAAGAATATTCTGATTATCTCTGCGCTCCGCCGCCGATTGGCGCTTCATCTCCTGCTCGGTCAGCCATTGGGGATACAGTTTCATTTCCTTGGGGTTCAGGTATCTGTCCAGCTTTATCAGCTCGGCAATGCGCTTCTCAACCATATTCCATGAGAGGGTGAGTTCCGCTTCGGGAGCAGTAAGGCTCCCTTTTGTAAGATGAATACCATTTCCATCATTTTGCTCATCAATCCCAGTGCCGGCAATGACAGGACAAACACAGCCCCAGCCATACTCTTGTTTCAAAAAGTCAGCGTTTTCTTTGGCTGACAAACTCTTTTGAAACTGCTCGTAGATACGCATTTTCCCTTCAGATACGCCGCTACCACGGGTGAGAACTGCGTCAATTAACTCCTGAGAAAAGGAAAAGGCAGAGGATTTTTCCTCTGCCTTTTCTAAAGAAAGCTGTTGTCCCTCCATAGACGGAAGCGGTTTTACATTGTCTTGCAGCTCTCCAAGAAGTCGCATTCCATCGAAGTGTTCCGCTATAACTCTCCAATCGTAGTAAGCCTCAGCGGTGCGCTTCAGATAGCTACCTTCCCACAGATGAAGGGCATTCTCGTAAGTTTTATATCCCATCCTACGACCGTCATTAAGGATGACCTCGGTGTAGTCATTGTTGAAAAGGCTTCTCATAAACTCCACCTGTTCGGCATCGGTGTGGTATACTTCAAAAAACGCTCGAATGACATCCTTTGACTGCTTCAGGTGCGGTGTTGCCAGCAAAATGCTGTTAACATCCTTTGACCCGAGAAATGGTAAGCTCCTGTCCTCATTATAGAAGTCGTGCCAAGCTAAGCGAAAACCACTTCTGTCTTGACGATCTCCTGCGCTCGGTTGCGGATATTGTTCATCTTGCGAACCCAGCTCATCATGTCCGTCGCTTTCAAGCTCTCTGTCACGCCCTCCTGCGCCGCTATCTTCTGCACCAGCGTTTCCTCCATCTGCAAGGCTCTCTGCTCCGTTTCGTAGAGATGTTCGGTCATCTGTCCATGGATCAGAAGATTGTAGTACAGCACCCTGTGCCTCTCCTTCAGGAACTTGCGCCTCATCTGAGCGTATCTGCCCAGCTCCACCTCCGGCTGCTCCGGCAGGGTCAGGTCGGGCAGAAGATAGTCGCCCTCTTTCGTATAGCTGATCTCCATTGTCAAAACTCCTTTCGATATTGATTTCAGCTTCATTGTATTGCCTTTCGCTCTGCCTGACAAATGTGCGATTTTGCCTGCCCAGCGCAAGTACCGTCTTGGCGATTTCGCTCAATGCCATCTGCGCTATGTCGCTGGTGGCAAGACCGATGGCGTTCAGCGTGTCCGGCGTATCATAATTGTATATGTCCGTGAAATCATCACGGTCGAAATAACCGTCAGATGCAATTCCCAGCCTTGCCATAATCATATAGGCAACGCTGTTCACCGCCAGCCTGCCGAACTCAACCGAGATGGTCGCCTCGTCAAGCTCCTCCATCAGACTACCGTTTTTGCTAACGATGAGGTCGTTGAAATAGTCCTGAAGATTGTCCGCAACAGCGTTTTCTGCGGCACAGTGGATTGCCGTTTCCAAAGAGCTTTTGCTCTCCAGCTCTCCAAAACTGCTTTCCAGTGTTTCAATAACTGCCTCGTCATACTCACGCTTCATCTGCCATATGGGAACAGGGCGAGAATAGGCGGTCTCATGGGTATCGGAAATATCAAAATAGTGCTTCAAACGCTGACGGTTTCTGTTCTCATCCTCAAAAACGGCAATGCCCTTAGTGCCCTTGTTCACCCAGCGGTGGAACTTATCGTTCCAGTCCTCGATTTCCAACACGGCAGTGGCATCGGGTTTCTGTGCGTATACAAGGATCTGCTCATCAAATCGGAGACGGAAGTTGAAACAGGCAGAGCGGAGGAATGCCTTCCATGCTTCGGAACTGCCTGTGACCATCTTTGCCGTGCGGTCATAAACCTCGGAAATAAGGTCATATTTTCTCGCCATTGTCATCCACCTCCTTCATCGTTCTCTGTCCTTTGGCTTGATTGGTTCTCCGTTCTCATTGTAGTTTTTTGGCTTTGCGGCTGGTGTGTCCCAGCCGAATATAGAGCCTGCCAGCATTGCCGCCTCTTGCGCCTTGCTTACGCCACGACCTTTGTTCAATACATCAGCTCGCTCCCTGTTTTCTTCCGGCGTTTTCTGAACGCCAAGCAGAGTGTAGCGATTTTGATATCGCTCAATTTTGATAAGTTCCCCCGATGAGGGCAGTGTTGAGAAGCACTCAGGGGGCAGAGGCGGCTCTTTCGGGGAATAGGTGTTGCCGTTATACGCCATTCTCTCGGCAAATTCGCAGATGTGATAAATTTTTTCTCCAACCTCAACATGGGTTTCGTCGATGAAACGGCAGACACGATCCAGCTTTTCTCCTGTATCAAGGGTGATGGTAATTACCTCTCCGTCAGGCAGGTGGAATAGCTCTTTGTAATCAGGCGTAACAAAGCGAATGTCCTGTTTTGCCTTCTCGATATGCTTATCCAGCCAATCACGGCGGTAGCAGAAGAAGTAGAAATTGTTGTCGCCCACCTGTGGGATACATCGGATAAGAAAAGCATAGTCTTGGGTGTCCACACGGAAGCCGTACTCTTTGGAGAAATTCCCCTGAAAGCCGCTTTCCGCATGGTTACGCCCATACCACACCATGTCCTCACGGCTGTGCAGCAGTCCGTCCTCGTTTCTCAGCAAATTGATAACATCATCAAACGCTGCCTTAAACTCCGGCGTTTTGAGGTCAGGGCGAATGTCCTCCCACGAAGAATAGAACATTCTGCCAGACTGTCCGAAGTCTCCACGGAGATAGCCGATGCAGCCGGTCTTACTGCAAAGCTGTTGGCTCTGCATATAGGCATATTTGCGTTCTTCCACTGTGAGCGGACGGATGGAAAAGTCAGTCATCGGGCAACGCTCCTTTCAACATTCCTTTTCTGGAAGTTCCAGCCATAGACCTTGCCGATTTCATCTCCGAGGCGACGGGTTACACGGGTGATGTCAGCACGAGTAGCTTTCCCAAAGTAGATTTTATCCTGCAAGCGCTCAATTTGCTCGTCCGTCACTCCGTCCTTAAACACTCGGTAAAGGTAATGGTTGGTTCCGTCATGGTGAACGGCGTCAGCTCGCAGATCTCCGTACTTGTCAACATACCATTCGGTGAAATCGGTATCGGAATACAGACAGTCCTTGATATTGCCGGAGTCAATCATCTTGTATCCCATTACTCTGCCATTCCAACGGCCAAGATCTCCAATTACAATGATAGGTTGGGCAAACTGTATGTTCAGATTTTCACGCTCATCAGAAAGGTATTCATCGTTTGTCTCTACAATCCACTTATATAACGCCTCTTCGCTGTTCGGGTCACTATCAAGCTCATTGGCTTCGAGGAAGTCTTTGTACGCTTCCCTCCAACCCTCCGCCTCAAGGTTCCAGTTACTCCAAACAATTTGACGATCCTTCATCTTGCTTTTGCTGCTCATTCCCTTCACCTCCAAGATAAGAATAGAGAGTATGGGCCTTCACACTCTTTTGCAATGCCACGATAATCGAAAGCTCAGGCACGCTGATATTTGGAATTTTCAGCATTTCCGAAAGCTCCAGCGACTGCAATTCTTTTTCGGTCTTACAGCCACCTTCATACAGTTTTGTCAGCACCTTGACCTTCTGCTGAAAGGTCAACGATGTCTTTGTGTGATTCATTCTTTTCCTCCTAACTAAAGTGTTTAAGATAACTCTTATTTTAAAATTGCAAATCTGCAAACTTCCCATTCGCATAATTGATGGTGACCCTCAAATGTTCTATGCTTATAGTGTCAAAAGACAAAATTACATATTTGGAGGTCATTAAAATGAAAAGCAGATTTCTTTCATTCCTTACTGGAGTCCTTGTCTCGCTCATGCTCTTTGCCTTACCCATATCCGCACTGGCATCTGACGGCGCTTTATCCATCAAGGTCTTTCCAGTCAATATTCTTGTAAATGGAAAGGTCTTTCAGCCAACGGATGTTAATGGACACAAGGTCATGGTATTTACACACAATGGCACCACCTATGCGCCACTGAGGGCTTTGGCTGAGGCTTACGGGCTTGATGTCAATTATGATTCAAAAAGCAAGACTGCCACCGTCATAAATCCGGCTAAAATGTCCGACACCCCAATCACGGACAGCTTCACATCTGTATGGACAATAAAGGAGAAGCCGGTCACCAATAACGGTTCTGAAAAAGTTTTCACCGCTACTTACAATGGCCCACTTGGCATAAACGAGTTCAAAGCATGGTGGAAATCCCTCAACACTGATGAAATTACACACGGAGCCGAACAACTTGCCGCCGAGGCCCAAAACCTAAACCCCGACTGCACCGTGACCATGTACTTCTCCTATGGCCAATATAATCTCGGCACAGCCTTTGATTTTGGAGGCTATCAACAAAGCAACTTTACAGGCGCATCTGTTTGGATAAAATAAGCTATAAATGCTGAAAGCTCCGTCCATGATGAATGGGCGGAGCTTTTTTCGTTTATTATTTCTTTCTACATAGAAACCACCGTCCTTTTTCGGAGAGTTGTATAAAAAATACGCCACAGGCAAAAACAAATGTCTGCGGCGTATGTAACGACCTGCATTTGCAGGTCGCTAAAGTAGACTTATTTACTCCAAACCTCCGAACCATCAATGGTGGCAATATGGGTATTAGCGGCTTCCATCACAGCGTAATACGCCCAATGGTTCTTCGCCATATCGGAAAAAGCAGTTAACTTGCGGACATTTTTGTTCACATAGCTCTTATCTGCCTCCCAGCCGAGCAGTCGGTTTACAATAGAAACAGCCTCGGCGCGAGTAATCGGCCTCCTTGCACCGAAGGTTCCGTCGCCATAGCCAAACACCCAGCCATGAACGGCGGCGTCTCTGATATATTTGGCCGCCCAATAACCATCTGATATATCGGTGAACTCGGCGTACTGTTCAACAAGTCTGGCGCCTCCGTCGCCATAGACATCAAAGAAGCGTACCGCCATAGCGGTAAACTCCGCACGAGTTATAGGTCTATCAGGAGCAAAAGCGCCATCACCAAGGCCAAAGATGATGCCCTGTCTCGTAAGGTAAATGACACTGTTGGCATACCACGCTCCCATAGGAACATCTGCAAACTTTGTCCTGTAATCATTGTACCTGTAGAGAACATCACCGTTCTTAGAGGCCAAAATACGGGCAAAAATAGTCGCCGCCTCAGCGCGCGTCATATTCCTTTCAGGGCCAAAAGACCCATCAGGGAACCCCTTGATATACGCAATATGGCGTTCGGTGTCAGTAACAACGGGAACGGTCAATTTACCGTCCTGATTTGTCTTGCCCTCTGCCTTCTGTCCAAGGTCACCCTTTACAATGACACTCTCGTCCCCCAGAGCTTTATTGCGGTTGTCTGTAACGGTGACAGTAATACGGTTATTTTTACCCATTTCCGTCCCATCAGGGAGAACAACTGTTATATTGCCTGTTCTTCCAATGGTCACTGAGGCACCCTCTACAGGTCTGCCCGTTTCGTAGTCCTCCACCTTTACAGTGATGGTGAAGCGTTCACCATCTTTAGCCTTATATCCAACTGTGGCTTTACCTTCGTCGTTTGTCCTACCGTTGGCGTCAGGAACAGTAATTCGACCATTCTTGTCAGTCATGCCAGAGGCATAGTTCTCGTACTTGTCGGTAACGGCAATCTGAAGCTCAGGAACAGGGGTATTGTCCTTCACCAGTTTTACCGTCACAGTAGTCTGGTCAGAATAATCAAGAAGTCGGCTGTTTGGCAGGTGAACGGAAATACTGCCATTTTTCTTCAATGAAACTGTAGCATTGGCAATGGGGGTTTTATCTTTGGCATCGGTGACAATGACCAGATAACCACCAACAATGGCTTCACCCTTGCTATCGGTCGTGGCCGTCAGATACAACTTTTCAATCGACTCAGTGGAAAGAACCTTACCACAGTTTACGCACTTCTTATGGCAAGAGCCTTCCTGTTCGGTCGTGGGTTCCTTATCCACGATCCAGCCGCTCTCCTTGTGGCCGGTGGCCTTTACATAATCGCTCTTGTATGTTTCGCCGCAGCGCTCACAGGTGTAGGTTGTGAAGCCCATTTCGGTGCAGGTAGGCGCAGTAACCTCGGTTTTGAAGCTATGACCAACGGCAGGCTTCAGGACTGCACCGCAGGAGGTGCAGGTGGAAGGCTCGGTACAGGTTGCCTCATGGTCAGGAGTGTGTCCATTTGTAGTCACGCCCTCCAAATAGTGATAACCACAGCGCTCACAGCGGTACTCGGTTACACCCTCGCCGGTGCAGGAGGGAGAGGTCACAACCGTACCTTTGTCAAAGCTATGCCCCAGAGGGTCGGTGTAGTCGGTGATAAAGGAGCTTCCGCAGCCCTTGCACAGATGCAGGGTGTAGCCGCCGTTCTCACAGTTGGCAGGAGTCGCGATGGCGTCATAGTTGTGCGCCTTGGCATTGCGAATGTCCGTAATATGGCGGTCGCCGCAGACCTCGCACTCCTTGACCGTATAGCCGGGGCTGGTGCAGGTCGGCTCCACAACGGAAACGCCGTACTTATGCTCTCCCTTCGGGGTCGTGGTTTCCTCGCACTCACCGCAGTTCTTGCAGATTTTCAGCACCTTGCCGCCAGCCTCGCAGGTGGCGTCACGCACTACGACGCTCTGCCACGCATGATCAAGGGAGTCCACATAGTCACGCTTCTCGATTTTTCCGCAGTCTACGCAAAGGTAGCGGGTGTAGCCGAGGGTCTTGCAGGTGGGCTTGACCGTCTCAAGGACAACGAAATTATGCTTGTCGCCGCAGTTTCCCTTATGGCAGCTTCCGTTGCAGTCGGGGTTTTTGCAGTCGCAGTCAGGGACGCCACAACCACAGGGACAGTCGGTATCTTCCTTTTCATCGTGAAGCCAGACATTAGCAACACCGTTTTCGGTCATCGTCATGCCGGAATAGCTGTAGGCGATTTCATAATAGACCGCATACTGCCCCTTTTCGGTGTAGTTGGGAGCACTCGTCAGAGTGCAGGACTCAGCGGAGTTGCCATAGCGAATCTGGGTAGAAACACCCGCCTCGGAAAGATCGGAAATCGTGACCGTATGGGGCTGACCATCCACCACGCCGTAATAGTCGGCAATGACGGACTTCGCCGCCACATAGGAGGTGCTGGTGTACTCGCAGTCTGTGCAATGCTTCACAATGGCGAAACGGTCATTGCTAAGCTGGGGAATGATGTCCGTCTGCACATTGTGGCGCTCCAACACAGAAGAGCTGGTGTGATTGGTGCCAAAGCAGAAGCAGCAGTAAGAGCCGCCCTTTGTGGTTTTCGTGTGATAGGTGCTATCGGCGTACTCATACTTCACCTGTTCGGGCAGTTTTTCGGTGAACTCAGGGGCGCAGTCAAAAAGCCAGTATACATTCTTGTTAAAACCGTAATCTCTTATATCCAGATTACTGTTCATTGTTCCACAGGTCTCGCAACAGGCTTTTGTCCAATGGTAGCCCGTGTAATAACTATCCTTACCGGGTATTCCATCCACAATGGCGCCCGTTCCCTCTCCATCCAGCAAAGTACCGTCCGAATAACGGACATTGCGTATCATTGCCGTCTGGCCATTACGAGTATATTCAGGAGTACGCCACACCACAAAAGAGCGTGATGCGCCGCAAGTCTTGCAGTTGTAAGTTTCATGCGTCACAACAGCATTGGCATCCAATTCATTAGTGCGGTTACTTGATGTCAGCCAATGTTCGGCAGGGTCGTGATAGTTATCCTCCTGTGCGGCCAACGCCGACGCAGAAACCATTGAGAGAACAATTACAAGCGCCATGAAAAGCGACGCCGCTCTCTTCCCTTTGTCTTTGATACAATGATTCATCGTCAAATCCTCCATTTTAGATTTTTGGGGATAAAAAAAGCCGCAGTTATTTCACTGCGGCGAAAAATCTACCCGTCTTTTTACTTTCCGAAAAAGGAACCCTGTGAAATGGCACTGGATTTCAGGGCTAACCTTTAATCATATCAGCTTTTCGTTTGCTTCAGGAATTGTGCGATTGCAAAGATAGAAATATACAAGTAGATAGATTGACTTAAAGAGATATTTTTCTCGGTAAGTCAGGTAGTTATCAGGGGGTAAGAGTGTGAGATGGGGGAGGGCCTATCGAGCATCACGGTCAAACCTCTTGCGCTGGTATGCGGCATAATGCTCCAGCGCCTTGCAGACATATTCCTCGGTCTGAGTTATGGGGACCGACTTGGGAATGAGCTGTCGCACCCTATCCCCACGCAAGATAATCTTCTCCCTCTGATTGGGCTTTTCCTCACCCATAATAGCTTGGATAACCTCGGTGGTTAATTTGCCCTCCTCATAGAACTTCCTCATGCGGATCGTCTGTTCATGGGACGGAGTGGCGTCACTCATGTCGATTTCGTCCACCACATCACGCTGACAGTCCTCGTCCAGATAGGACAGCTCCACCGCAGGGCGCATCTTTATTCTGCCCTCGTCCACATAGTCCAAAAGCTCTTTGACAAGATATGTCAGACGCACATAACGGCGGATTTGCTCTCGGCTTTCGCCCGTTTTCGCTCCTATCTTTGATACGGATAAAGCATCAACCCCAGACAACTTCTCCACCAGTGGTGTAGAAGTTAAATCCGTTCTCTTTCCTTGTCTGCTCATAGCGTCCAAACGCATTTTGTAGGCAAACGCTTTCTCGCTGGGCAGGATTTGAGAGCGCTGGAAGTTGCTCTCCACCATCAGAATCGTGGCTTCATCTCTTGTCAGTTCCACGACCTCACAGCGAAGGGTGTCCATTCCGGCAAGCTCACAGGCTCGTTTTCTCCTATGTCCGGAAACCAACTCATAGCGCCCATCTTCCTTGGGACGCACCGTAGCAGGTGTAATAATTCCCCGTTCCTTGATGCTCTCCACAAGCTGCATCATGTCCTCATCGTCACGCACCTGAAAGGGGTGTTCGGGGAAGTCATCTATCTGCTCAATGGGGATGTCTCGGATTTTTGCCAGCTTCCGTTCCTGTCGTTCTTCCTCAGAGGACAACAGGTCATCGAGCGTCGGCAGAGTGAAGTCGCTCTTTCTGCCTGCCACCGGCTAACACCTCCTTTGTAAAGTCGGCATAAGCCTTTGACGCAGGACTGCTTGGCTCATAGGCATAAATGCTCTTGCCCTTGGAGCTGACCTCAGCAGCCTTTACCGCAATGGGAATCGAGGACTGATAAATCCTCATCACGCTGCCAAAGTTCGTCCTGAGCGCTTCTACAGTGCTTTTGGCAAGGTTTGTGCGCCCATCCACCAGCGTCAGCAGGATTCCGTCTATCTTTAGGTCAGGGTTGATGTGCTTTTTGACCTTTATGACGGTCTGCAAAAGCTGGGTCATGCCTTTTGCCGGAAGATACTGTGCCTGAACAGGGATAATCACGCTGTCTGCCGCAGTAAGGGCGTTGAGCGTAATCATACCCAGCGAGGGCATACAGTCAATCAGGATATAGTCGTAATTTTCCTTAACCTGACTGAGATATGACCTCAGCGTGGTTTCACGGCTCATCACCGTCACAAGGCTCATTTCCAGAGCCGAGAGGTCAAGACTTGCCGGAACAAGGTCAACGCCCTCCTGATGGTGCAGAATACCACTCATAGGGTCTTTCAGCTCGTCTTGCATCACTTCAGACAGCTTTGTCGCCAGCGTCACGGAAAGAGCGTCCGTATCCTTCCAGCCGAGACAAGTGGTAAGGTCGCCCTGTGGGTCTGCGTCAACCAGCAATACCTTCTTACCGTTCATGACAAGTCCTATACCCAAGTTGACCGCCGTAGTAGTCTTGCCTACACCGCCCTTCTGGTTGCAGATGGCTATTGTCTTGCAGCTGCTCATCTTGGCTACCTCCTTTCCTTAAACTCATAGCCGAAACGCTTTCGCATTTCGGCTATGTAAGGGGAGGAATATTCCAAGTTTCTTTTTCATTGACAGTGGAAATGTCGGTTCGGCTAAAAATATATTGAGAAATAAAAAAAGGCTTGTTATCTTACGATAACAAGCCTTTTCAGGTCATTAGACCTCTCATGGTGGAGATAAGCGGGATCGAACCGCTGACCTCTTGAATGCCATTCAAGCGCTCTCCCAGCTGAGCTATACCCCCGTATAATCCCCCAAAGGGGAAAGGGGTCTAACGACGATATTAACTTTTTTGAAATCCGCATTACTGCGAGGTTTTGCGGTTTTTATAAGGGGCATATTACTAACTTAGCCCGCTCCCAGCTGAGCTATACCCCCATGCGGCAGAACCAAACTGCCTGATTATAATACCACACATATCATGCTTTGTCAACAGTTTTTTACGGAGCGATAAAAATAATTTCATGGCCCGACGACCTTACATATCTTTCCATGTCGGAAAAATCCATGACAAGGGTCAGGCGGTTGTCGCTGGGATGGACGCATATTTTCCCCTCCCTGAGGCCGGCGTCCAACAGGACGGTGACGCGGCTCTCCCTGTCCTCTATGACGCCGAGGGGGCTGACCATGCCGGGTTTCTGGCCCATAAGCTCATAAAGCCTCTCGTCGGAGGCGAAGCAGAGGCGTGAGCTGCCTATGGCCCTTGCCAGTCGCTTTAAATCGGCCTTCTTTTCGGCATCCTCCATAAGGACGTAAAAGCGGCTCTCGTTACGTGTCGTCAGGAAGAGATTTTTGCACACACGGGCGCCGAAATCGAGTCCCATCTCAAACCTGTCGAGGGCCTTGGCCACGGGCGGATGCTCGTGAAGCTGATAATCTATATTCAATTCGTCCAGTCGGGACAGTATCTTTTTTGTCTGCTCTTCCATATTAACCCCTTATGGCAAAAAAGGCCGCCGTCGCCCAGATAAAGGAATTGAGGATAAATATGACCCCTCCGAGAAAAAGCACGATAAGGATGTAAAAGACATTGACCTTGCCGTGGGCCCAATCGTTTTTAAACTTCGGTTCTATTTTTGCGGCCGCGAAAAGGGTGGCCAAAATGGGCAGAGCGTAATAAATTATATCCAAAAAGGTATTCATATCGTTTCCTTTTTTAAAAAAAAGCTGTATAATGACGGAAAAGGACGGTGACAAAATGAGCGTAGGTCAGGAAGCTTTTATGGCTCGCGCCCTTGATCTGGCCAAGGAGGCCGGAGAACGGGGCGACGTGCCCGTGGGGTGCGTTATAATTAAGGACGGAGAGATAATAGGCCGAGGGCGCAATATGCGCGAGGAAAAGCAGAGCGCCCTTCTGCACGCCGAGATAGCCGCCATCGGCGACGCCTGCCGCGCTCTCGGCTCGCGGCGGCTGGAGGGCTGCGATATGTACGTCACTCTTGAGCCATGTCCCATGTGCGCCGGGGCCATACTCAACGCCCGTATCTCACGGGTCTTTTACGGGGCCGGCGACGAGAATATGGGCGCCTGCGGCGGAGTGATAAACATTTTCGAGGAGGCCTTCGGCTTCAAGCCGAAGCTCTACAGAGGACTTCTTGAAAAAGAATGCTCGTCCCTGCTGACCGATTTCTTTAAAAAGCTCAGATAGTCTCTTTACGGGAGGCCGAGGGACACGCCCCGGTCTCCTTATTTATTTTCGCCCAGCCTGTAGGAAAGCACCATGAGGCTCTCGGCAAAATGCACATTCTCCACGGGCACGGTATCTATCTCGAGATGCAGGTCGATATTAGTAAAGTTCCAGATGCCCTTTATGCCGCATCCGCAAAGCTTGGCGGCCGTCTCGTGGGCAAACTGCTTGGGCAGTGTCAGCACGCCCACGTCGGGGCTGTAGCGGCGGCAGAAATCCTCCAACTCCGCCACGTCGTAGACCCTGACTCCCGATATCTCCCTGCCGATGAGCTCTTTGTCGCTGTCAAAGGCGGCTATAAGGTCAAACCCGGCCTTGACAAAGCTGAAATTGTTCATTATGGCCTGTCCCAGATTGCCGACGCCGATTATAACGGCCGTCTTGGCGACATCCAGCTTGAGGATGGAGCCTATGGAATCAAGGAGGTTGGAAACGCGATAGCCGTAGCCCTGCTGACCGAAGCCGCCGAAGCAGTTGAAGTCCTGCCTGACCTGAGAGGCCGTCAGGCCCATTTTGTTTCCGAGGTCCTTGGATGATATCTTCATTACGCCGGCGGCCTTTAGCTCTTCCAGATGAGCATGATATCTGGGCAAGCGTTTTATAACGGCCTGTGATACTTTCTTTTCCATAATTTATCGTCTCCTTGACTCCCCACAAGTTAGGGGCAAAATTATAATACACAAAGTTATTGACATTTTCCACAGAGTTTTCCACAGAAAAAGCCTGTAAAGGCTGGATTTGTCACCGTTTTGTTAACATTATCCACCCTCTGTCCACAGCCTTACGCCCGTTTATCAACAGCTTATTTCACAGGACATATGTTCTTTGGTAAACTCTTTGTTGAATTACAAAGGGTAATCTATTGATAGTTTTTAAAGCTATCGGATACATTCATGTTGGCATAGCAGTTCTGGCCGCTGTCGGAAATGTTTCCGGCCAGATACTCATAATAGGCCTGACAGGCTATCATAGCGCCGTTGTCTCCGCAGAGGGAGAGGGGGGGCAGATAGAGCTTTATACCGGCCTTTCGGCACTCCCTTTCCAGCATGGCCCTCAGGACGCTGTTGGCGGCCACCCCTCCGGCGGCGGCTATTTTATCGCGTCCCTTTTCACGGGCCGCCGCCGCCACTCTGGGGACAATCGACTCGGCTACGGCCAGCGAAACTCCGGCGGCCAAATCCTCCCTCCTTATCTCCTCGCCCTTCTGTGCGGCGTTGTGGATAAGATTGAGAGAGGCCGTTTTAAGGCCCGAGAATGAAAAATCATAGGGATGTCCCGTCACTACGGCTCTGGGCAGCCTGTAACGGCCGCTGTCGCCCTCCTGTCCGAGCCTGTCCAGCGCCGCTCCGCCGGGATAAGGCAGGCCGAGGACACGGGCTATTTTGTCAAAGGCCTCGCCGGCCGCGTCGTCACGGGTGGTTCCCAGAACAGTCATTTCGGTATAATCGGAAACGTCTATGATAAGGGTGTGTCCGCCCGAGGCCACAAGGGCAGTAAATGGAGGCTCCAGCTCGGGAAAGGCGACATAGTTGGCCGCTATATGACCCCTGATGTGATGGACGGGAACAAAGGGCTTTTCCAGCATCAGGCTGCACGCCTTGGCAAAATTGGCCCCCACCAGCAAAGCGCCGATAAGGCCGGGAGCGCAGGTGGCGCCGACGGCGTCAAGCTGTGAAAAGGTTATCCCGGCCTCCTCCACGGCCTGTCTGACGACGGCCGTTATCTTTTCGGCGTGCTTGCGCGAGGCTATCTCCGGCACTACGCCGCCGTAAAGGGCGTGCATATCTATCTGTGAATATACGACATTTGAAAGTATCCTCCTGCCGTCGAGACTGACCGAGGCCGCCGTTTCATCGCATGAGCTTTCTATTCCGAGTATAAGCATTATTTGAGTTCCACCACCATCAACAAGGCGTCCTCCGTGGGGGCGCTGTAATATTCTTTTCTTCTGCCGTATACCTCAAAGCCGAAGGAGGCATAAAGGCCGACGGCCGCGGCGTTGCTCTCCCTGACCTCGAGCAGGACGCGCCCCACCCCCTTTCCGCGGCATAGGGAGAGAAAACGCTCCATCATGGCTCTTGCCGCCCCCCTGCCGCGGCAGGGAGGCAAAACGGCCACATTGGTTATCTCGCAGTCCTCATAAAGGGCTGTGCCCATTACATACCCTATGACCCGTCCGTCCTCTCTGGCGCAGGCCGTCAGGCTGTAAGGGCCGTTTACAGAGGAAAGCAACGCGTTTTCCGACCATGGGTCGGAAAAGCTGGCTTTTTCGATTTCTATTATATTCCCAATATCCTCTTCACACAAGGAATTAATTTCAAAATCAGCTCTTGGCTTCATACCAGTTTTCTCCCCGGCTCACATCCGCCTTCATGGCCACCGAAAGGCTGACGGCCCCCTCCATTTCCCTTTTGAGTATGGCCGACGCCCTGTCGGCCTCCTCAATGGGGCACTCGATTATCAGCTCGTCGTGAACCTGAAGTATGAGCCTGGCCCCGAGACCCTCCTTTTTAAGAGCGTCATATACCCTTATCATGGCTATTTTTATTATATCGGCCGCCGTGCCCTGTATGGGGGTGTTGAGAGCCACCCTCTCGCCGAAGGAGCGCGTGTTGAAGTTGCCCGACTTCAGCTCGGGCACCCACCTGCGCCTGCCGAAGGCCGATGTGACATAGCCGTCCTCGTGAGCCCGCTTTTTTATATTCTCCATATAATTCCTCACGCCGTGGTATTTTTCAAGATAGGCGTCCATATACTGCTGGGCCTGCTTGGGGTATACTCCGATATCCTCCGAGAGGGAAAAGGCCGATATGCCGTAAACTATGCCGAAATTGACCGCCTTGGCCCTTGAGCGCATCTCGTGGGTCACCTCGGATATGGGAACGCCGAAAACCTGGGAGGCCGTGACCGTGTGTATGTCCTCGCCGCCGGCGAAGGCGGCGCTCATGTCGGCGTCACGGGCTATATGGGCCAGCACCCTCAGCTCTATCTGGGAATAGTCGGCGTCGAGAAAAACGCTCCCCTCCTCGGGGATAAAACAGCGCCTTATCTCCGAGCCGAGCTCCTGTCTGACGGGGATGTTCTGCATATTGGGGTCGGTGGAGGAAAGGCGGCCCGTGGCCGTGACCGTCTGATTAAAGGAGGAATGGACTCTGCCGTCCTCCTTTATCACCTTCAAAAGCCCGTCAACATATGTGGACATAAGCTTTGTATGCTTGCGGTAATCGAGTATCAGACCGATTATCTCGTGACTGCCCCTGAGCTTTTCAAGGGTGTCGGCGTCGGTGGAGTATCCCGTCTTTGTCTTTTTGCCGGCCTTCAGCCCCAGCTCCTCAAAAAGCACCTGCCCCAACTGTCTGGGCGAGCCGATGTTGAAGCTTTTTCCGGCCAGCCCGTATATCCTGTCCTCGAGGCTCTTTATCTCGGCCGAGAGGCTTTGGCCGAAGGCCTTTAGCCTTTGGCTGTCAAGCCTCATGCCATAGAACTGCATCGAGGCCAGCACGGGCACCAGGGGAAGCTCGATATCCTCAAGGAGGCTATCCATGCCGTTTTCCTTTAAAAGAACCGTGTAACGCTCCTTCAAAGCGTGTATTATCTGGGCCTGACGGGAAAGCCTCTTTTCCTCGCCCGTCTCCTGAGCGCCGAGGGTAAGCTGGCCCTCCTCCTCGCCCTCGTTCAAAGGCACTCCGAGGGTCGAAAGAGCCGTGCTTTCAAGGGAAAAGTCATTGCCCGTGGGGGACATGAGATAGGCGGCTATGGCCGTGTCAAAGGCCGGAGGAGCCGCCTCTCCTCCCCTTTCGAGCATCCAAAGGGCCGCGCCCTTGGCGTCGTGGTATGTCACGCCGCCCTTTGAAAGGCGGTCTTTTATTATACTCTCAAAATCTGCCGCAAGGGATTTGTCGCTGTAATATACCCCTTTATCGGTGACAAACGCGCAGGCCGACATATTGTCATTAAAGGCCGCGGTTATCTCTCCCGACAGAAGCTCCGCGAGCCTCTCTCCGTCCTCCACCCTCTCAAAGGGCTTTTCCTCAAAGGAAGGGGCAGAGTTTTCGGCCGCCGTGGGCACAAGGCCGAGGCGCTTGATAATGCTTTTCAGCTCCGTACGGCTGAGAAAATCATAAAGCCCACCGTCATCCCTCGGCCTAAGCATAAGCTCCGAGGGACTTTTTTCCAGCGGCGCGTCGGTGACTCCGAGGGCCAGGTCATAGCTCAAAAAGGCCATGTCTCGCCCCTCGGTCAGCTTTTTCCTCATGGAGGGGGTCAGCTCGGCCGTCTCGAGATTTTCATATATCCCTTTCAGAGAGCCAAAGCGGCCCAAAAGCTCCATGGCACCCTTTTCGCCGATGCCGGGCACACCGGGTATATTATCCGATTTATCTCCCATGACGGCCTTGAGGTCGACCATCTTGTCGGCCGTCATGCCGTTGTATTTTTCGGCAAAAAGCGCCTCGTCATATACCTCGGTCCGGGTCAGGCCCATACGGGTGGTGACAAGGGCCACCTTGGCGCCCTGGGCCACATATTGCAGGCTGTCGCGGTCGCCCGTGACTATGACGCACTCGTCGCCGCTCTCGCGGCTTTTGGCAGCCAGCGTGCCCAAAAGGTCGTCGGCCTCAAAGCCCTCAAGCTCCATACGGGGCACGCCCATCAGGTCGAGGGCCTCCTTGACAAGGGGCATCTGAGCCGCCAGCTCGTCGGGCATGGCTTTGCGCCCGGCCTTATAACCGTCGTACATCTTATGGCGGAAGGTGGGGGCCTTGAGGTCAAAGCAGACGCAGACGGCGTCGGGCTTAATGTCCTCGAGGAGCTTCAAATACATATTCAAAAAGCCGTAAAGGGCGTTTGTCGGCGTGCCCTCCTTGGTGCTGAGGGGTCTTACGCCGTAAAAGGCGCGGTTGACAAGGCTGTTGTCGTCTATTGCCATCAATTTCATGACGTTTCTCCCCATTAAAAGAAGATATTTTTAATGGGGGCCCCGTATACTTAAATAGATTTTGCCGGAATGAA
>CANSNO010000016.1 GCA_947648385.1 uncultured Clostridia bacterium | reverse complement strand
GGCGACATCACGGTCGACGTGGAGACCCTTTTCGACATTGCCCAGGTGTTTGGCATCAAGGTGCAGCAGTTGATAGACTATGCCCCCTCCGAAGCTATTTCAGTCCCTCAAAACGAAAATGTCGGCGGCTTCTTCCCCCAGCGCCTTATATATGTTTATTTCTATGACGGACGCGTCGGCAAGATAATAAAAAACGTTCTTGAGATAGACCGCGAATCGGCCAGAGGCGCCGCGGTTTTTTATAACGATGTGGCCTCCTTTGACGAATATGACAAATGCCGCAATCTTTATTTCGGCTCGGTGGAGTATTTCGATACGGTGACCAATTTCTCTTTCGACAACCAGAGCAACCGCATGGAGCACGTCATTCTTTACGCCGTCAACCCCTTTGACAGAGGAGACCAGGTTCTGGGCCTGCTGTCGGGAATATCGAGATATCCCATGCTTCCCATATCCATCAAATGTATCCTCTCTCCCTCTGCCCTTGAAGAGAACGACGAGCTTCTCGAAAAGCTGGTCATTTCCAAAAAGGATATAAAGCTGATAAAGAACCTCAATATGTTTGCCGTCGAGCAGCTTGACTGAAATAAAAATATATGTGAAAATAAAAACGTCCCCACCGAAAAAACGGTGGGGACGTTTTATTTTTAATCCACTCCAAGATGCTTGAAGCCTCTTCCCAAAACCTCGTTGACGTCGGAAAGCATCATAAAGGCCTTGTCGTCTATATCGAGGACGATATTTTTGACTATATTGGTCTCCTGACGGCGTATGACGCAGATGAGAACCATCCTTTCCTCCCCCGTATACATACCCTTGCCCGGAACGGCCGTGACGCCGTGGCCGACATTTTTGAATATGGCCTGGGCCACCTCGTCGGGCTTGGAAGTAATTATCATGGCCTTTTTCTGCACATCGCCGCCGTAGATTATCTTATCCATTATCTCACTGACGACAAACTGCATTATTATGCCGTACAGCAGGCTTTCAAGGCTGCGGAGGAACAACGCGCTTACCAAAAGCACACAGACGTTTATCGTCATGCTTGTCGTGCCGATGGGAACGGCGCGCTTGCGGTTGAGATATTTGCTGATGACGTCGCTTCCGCCCGATGTTCCGCCGGCTTTGAGAACAAGGCCCATGCCGACGCCCTTTATAATGCCGCCGAAGAGACAGGCCAGAAGGATATCCCCCTCATAGGCCGGCAGAAAGACGGCGGCGTCGGTCAGCACCGAACTGAGAACCGTCATATAAAGGGTCTTGAAAAAGAAGTCCTTGCCAAGCATCTTATAGCCGAAGAGCAGCAGAGGCACGTTCAGCACCATGTTGGTCATGCCTATCGGCAGGCCCAGCATATAGTTGCCCAAAAGGGAAATACCGGAAATTCCGCCCGAGGGTATCTGCATGGGCGTGATGAATACTTTAATGGCGCAAACATATATAACTGCCCCTATTGTTATAAGGGCGTAATCCTTCAAAAGGTCGATGGCTGACTTTTTATTCTTCATTGGAATAACTCCTTAAATCAGTATTTGCCGTCAAGCTTCTCTATCAGCGCGGCAATGGCTCCGCTGTCGTTGTCGGGCAGTACGGACGCCGCCGCTTCCAGCACGTGCGGCTTGGCGTTGGCCACAGCGTGGGAATTGGCCCCCGAGGCCCTGAGCAGCTCTATATCGTTTGTGCCGTCTCCCACGGTGTAAAAATCCTCCGGCCCGACCTTCAAATAATCTCTGAGCCACAAGGCGCTGTCTCCTTTCGAAGCGCCTGCGGCCATGACCTCGTAATAATGAGGCAGTGAAAATTGGGCGAAAAAGCCTTCCTTGTATTCCCTCATCATATATTCTCTCGCGTCCAGAAGCACCTCATGGTCGGCCACAAGGTTGAGCTTGAGCCATGGTAACGGAACCTCGCGGAAGCTTTTGAGCTTATATTCAAGCCCCACATTGCGGTGGTGCCTCTCCGAAAGGGAATTGCCCCTTGCAACATACTGGTCGTCGGGCAGGCTTATCTCTATGGCTATCAGGGGAAATCGATCGAGTATATCCTCCACCATGTCCTCCGCCCTTTCGCCGAGGTCGAGGCGCCTGACAACGGTGTTATCTTGCAAATCTACTGTAAGAGAGCCGTTATGTACAACCGATGGAGCCGAAGTTCTGAGCTTCGGCAAAAACCTCTCGACCGAGCCTTTCGCCCTGCCTGTGGCAACCGAAAAAAGTCCGCCGTTATCTATAAAATAATCAATGGCCTTGCTGTCCTTATCCGATATTTCGGCGCAGCTGTTCAAAAGGGTGCCGTCCATATCTGTCAGGACAAATACGCCGTCAAACTTACTCATCGTTTTCTCTCCTGAGCCTTCCTTCAAAGGTGACAAAATACTCGGGCAAGGGGCATGAAAACTCCATATGCTCTCCCGTGCGCGGATGAATGAACTTTATTTGCCCGGCATGGAGGCACTGTCCCTCAAGCCCCGTCTTTTCCCTGCCCCTGCCATAGACCGCATCTCCGGCTATGGGATGTCCGATGTATGCCATATGCACCCTTATCTGGTGGGTGCGTCCCGTCTCAAGGCGGCATCTGATATGGGTGTAGCCGTTATATCTGGCGACGACCTCGTATCTCGTGGCCGCCTCCCTTGCCGCCGCTCCGCCGACGGCCATCTTTTTCCTGTCCTTCAGACTGCGCCCTATCGGCGCGTCTACGCGTCCCGTGTCATCCCTTACTCTGCCGAGCACAATGGCGTCATACACCCTTGAAAGGCTCCTGTCCTTGAGCTGTGCGGCCAAGGCGGCGTGAGCCCCGTCATCCTTGGCCACTATCAAAAGTCCGCTGGTGTCCTTGTCTATACGGTGGACGATGCCGGGTCTGAGCTGCCCTCCGATTCCCGAAAGCTCCGCTCCGCAGTGGAACATGACGGCGTTGACAACCGTGCCGTCGGGATGTCCCGGGGCCGGATGAACGACCATACCCTTTGGTTTGTTGATGACAAGAAGGCTTTCGTCCTCATATATAATATCAAGAGGGATGTTCTGGGCCACAAGCTCGACGGCTTCCGGCTCGGGTATCTCGACAGAAATAACGTCTCCCGATGAGACCTTGTAATTCTTTTTTACGGCTCTGCCGTTTGCCTGCACCCTGCCCTCTGCCAAAAGGCTCTGCGCTCTGCTTCTGGATATTCCCTCCAGCGCGTCAGAAATAAAGCCGTCTATCCTGACGCCGGCCTCTTCGGGCGATACCTCAAATAATTCCCTCTCACTCATGGCCGGCGGCTCCGTTCTTCTCGGCCTTATAATCGAGATAAATCATGGCTATAAGGCATATGGCCCCGGCCGTTATGCAAAGGTCGGCAAAATTAAAGACAGGGAAGTTAAACCAGCACCAGTCAAACATATCTACGACATAGCCGAGCCTGACCCTGTCGACAAGGTTTCCGACGGCTCCGCCGATGACAAGAGCGATGGCCGTGCGGCCCAGCCTGCCGTGTATCGTGCCGTTTTTAACAAGAAAAAGCAAAAAGACGATAGCCGCTGTCGTCATGACCACAAGAAAGACCTGTCTGCCCTTTAAAAGCGAAAAGGCCATGCCGTTATTTTCAATATACCTCAGGCGGAAAAAGCCCTCTATGATAACAACAGGTTCCCCACCCTTGAGATAAAGGACGGTCAGGCGCTTTATCCCCTGATCGGCAAGAAAGACGGCAAGGGACAGAAGAAAATAAAGCATAAAACCGCTCCTTAATCAGAATAGTCGTCAACAGTTTAAAGGCCCTCGTGAGAGGGCCTTTAACTCTTATAAATTTATCATATACCGCCTGTCTTTTCAAGCCTCTTTTTATTTTTCCTCACTTTTCGGCTCATTGGGCGTTTTAGATAGTTTTTTAACTTTCTTTTTGTGCATTTTGACCAGAATAACGATTATGGCGGCAACGGGGACTATCACAAGACTTTCTCCGAGTAAAAAGACTATCAGGTCTTCTCCGCCGTTTTTTATGCCGCTGACCGAGGCTTTAAACCTGTGGGCTATTCTCTCGCCCAGCGTAAGGGGCGAGGCCTGAAGCTCCTCGGGAGTAAACACCTCGTCTATGTAAATATCCACGCGGCTGTAATCTATCTCGGTCTGAAGGCGGAGCAGGGTGCCGTCAAGACTCTCTATCTGATACCTGACGTCGGCGAGCCTGCTTTCAATGGAGAGCATGGTGTCGACGCTGTCGGCCTCGGCCAGCAGCTCGAGGAGCCTCTCCTCCTGAACCCTGAGGGTCTTTAAATGGGCTTCGGTATCGTAATAATAATCGGTGACATCCTCTGCGCTTTGGCTGCTGTCGACGACCGTGCCTATTTGAGACAGGCTTTCGACAAGCTTCCCGGCCCTGTCGGAGGGTATGCGGAGGGTATAACCGGCGCTTCGGGGATACACCCTGCCGTAATCGACGGCGCCGCTGCCGTGACGGCTGCTGCTCTCGATATATCCGCCGGCCTCCTGGGTCATGGTCTCGAGGCTCTTCAGAGCCTTGTCAAACTCCAGCGTCTGAACCGAGGCCGAATAATTTCTTATCAGCTTGCGGCCTGCCGATTGTGCCTGACTTTCACCCACGGCGAAATCCACGGCCTCCGTCTCGCCGTCAAAAGGCTCGTCCTTTATGCCGCCGGACGTTTCAACGGCATTGTCCGTATAAGACATATCGCTTTTGGAGCCGCAGGCGGCAAAGACAAGCAAACATAACGCCGCCATTATAAAAGCCGTTATCCTTTTCATAGTGACCTCCTCATATATTACAATTATATTAAGTTTGACCCTGTTTTTTTATTTTTGTTCCACTATACAGAAAAGAAAAATTGTTGTATAATCTTTCGAGAGGTGATTTATATGTCGGTTTTCGGAGCTTTCAGCGGAATATTTACGATTTTCCTGCTTTTCGGCCTTGGCTTTCTCATTACAAAAAAGGGTCTGCTGACGCCTGAGCATTACACATTCTGTCAAAAACTGCTGACAGGCTATGCCATACCCATTCTTCTCTTTGAAAACGCCACAAGAAATATGACGGTGCCATTTATAAAAGAGATGGGCAGTCTGCTGCTTGTCCCATTCGCGATACAGATAATCTGCTTTTTTACCGCGATACTCTGCTCGAGGCTTTTCGGGATAGAGGCTGACCGCAGAGGCGTGTTCACAGCCATGTTCAGCATGGCCAACACCATTTTCATCGGCCTGCCGGTCTGTACGGCCATCTTCGGCGACACGGGAACGCCCTATGTCATGTCCTTTTATCTGGCAAACACCTTCTGCTTCTGGATGCTGGCCGTGCCGCTGCTGGCCAGAGACGGCTCGGGTCAGGCCCCCACGCTGGCCCAGAGAATCAAAAACTCCTTCTCCCGTCAGGTGCAGGGTTTTCTTATCGGCGCCGTCATCGGCCTGTTGAGCATCCCTCTGCCCGGATTTATAATCAGCGCCGCCAAATATGTGGGCAACCTGACAACTCCCCTGTCAGCCATTATGGTGGGACATCTTTTCGCCAATATGGGAAAGGACGCCTTTAAGACCGACAGGCTCATCCGCGTCTCCCTTTTGGGCAAATGCATTATTTGCCCGATTATATCGGCCTGTATGTGTCTGCTTCTCGGCGTGCCGCAGATGGCGGCCGGAGTATTTATAGTGCTGAGCGCCATGCCCGTCATGAATCAGACGGTCATCATGGCCAGCCATTACGGCGCCGACGACAACGCGGCCGCAAAGGGCCTGGCCCTTTCGCTGATATTCTGCATGGCCTGCGTGCCGGCCATAGTCTATCTTGTCAGCACGCTGTATTAAAAACGCAAGTGGGGAGGCGGCCCCGGGCCGCCTCCCCTATATAAAGCGGCGGTCAGCCTTTCGGCCGCTGCTTACCGCCGCTTACTTTATATAATATGGCCAGCCAACGGGCCTTGTTACAGATGAAAAAAGACAAGCGAAATTAAAAGGAGATAAGATATGTCCAAGCTTTCCCCCTCGATTCTGTCAGCCGACTTTGCCAACCTCAAGCGCGACATAGCTATGGCCATGTCGGCCGGAGCCGACATGATGCACATAGACGTCATGGACGGCCACTTTGTGCCGAACATTTCCATCGGCGTGCCCGTCGTAAAGTCGATATCCAAGGCCTGCGACGCCTTTCTTGACGTACATCTCATGATATCCCAGCCGGAAAAATATATCGACCCTTTTATCAATGCCGGAGCCGACCTTATAAACATCCACCTTGAGGCCGAGGGCGATATGGCAGGGATGATAAAGCATATCAAGGCTCAGGGCAAAAAGGCCGCCCTGACCGTCAAGCCGTCCACTCCGGCCGAGGCACTGTTCCCCTATCTGCCCATGCTTGACATGGTTCTTGTAATGTCTGTCGAGCCGGGTTTCGGCGGCCAGAGCTTTATGCCCGGTTCCCTTGACAAGGTCAGGGCCTTGAGGGCCGAAATAGACAGACTCGGGCTTGACTGTCTTATTGAGATAGACGGCGGAGTCAACCTCAAAAACGCGCCAGAAATAGTGGCAGCCGGGGCCGACATACTTGTGGCCGGTTCCGCCGTGTTCGGGGCTGACGACCCCACGTGGGCGATAAAAGAGTTCAAAAAGCTGTAAAGGCAAAAGCGGCGTGAAACATTTCACGCCGCTTTTTCACATCTCCTCGCCGCCAAATATAGTGGCGATATATTTGTTTTTGCATCCCGTGGGCGAATAGACCCAGTTTTTTATCCTTCCGCTCGTCAGGTAATAATCGCTGTCGGTTATAATACCGCTGCCCTTTCTCATAAGGCGGTCTATGATTATCAGCTTGACCTTCATCTTTTCAGGCAGGATAGACTTTATGAATACCGACACGGCGTCGCCCGTCTCAAGACCCTCCCGTCTTTCGGCAAGGCCAGAGAGATTGGGTTTCAGCTCGACAAACACGCCGTAATCCTCTATCCCCCTCACGGTGCCGATAGTCGTCTGGCCGGGCGAAAGGCGTCTGCTGTTCTCCTCCCATGTGCCAAGAAGCTCGCGATGGGTCAAGGTCAGCCTGTCAATTCCCATTCTCTTTGACAGGACAGCCGCGTATATGTACTGTCCGGGGTAAAACCTTTCCCTTGGATGGACGATACGGGAGACCGATATATTTTCTATACCGATGAGTGAAATATTGCCGCAGCCGATATCCACAAATACGCCGAAGGGCTCCAAATGGGTCACGGCGCATCTGATAATCTCCCCCTCCTCAAGCTCCTCCATAAAATAGTCCAGCGCCTCACGCTGGGCCTGGCGGCGCGAGAGGATATAATCGTCCCCTATCCTGTTGACCACCTTAAAGCAGACCGGCTTGCCGACCCTCGATATGACGGCGATATCCCTCGTCTGTCCGCTGTCTATACCGATGGCCGTCTCGTTTCTGGGTATGATGCCCTTTATGCCGTTCAAATCGACGGTAAGGCATCTCGATTCATCGCAGACGGTGGCCATGGCCTCCAGTATAGTTCCCTCGCATATGGCCTTTGAAAGGCCGTTGTGGCTTGAAATAAGCTCCTGATTTTTTTCGGTATCTATTATCATACCTTCCGGCAGATATCCGCCCTGAGGCATTTGCGCTCCCCCTTCACACGCTTTTTGTAATATATTATTCGCTCACCCACGTGAGTATGACGCTATTGTATTTGTAGGCCGGTTGAGTTATAATAAGGGCAAAATCCAAAGAGCTTTTGCGGTTTGCAAAGGTTTAAGGGAGCGATGAAATGGATATAAATGTAGGAGACAGAGTGATAATGAAAAAGCCCCATCCCTGCGGCAGCCGCGAGTTTACCGTGCTGAGGGTAGGAGCCGATTTCAGGCTGAAATGTCAGGGCTGCGGCAGAGAGTTCCTCACGCCGAGGGTCAAAGCCGAAAAAAGCATCAAAGAAATCATCAAAAAGGAGATATAAAATGAAAAATATTCTTGTCGCCATAGACTTGCAGAAGGATTTTATAAACGGCGCCCTCGGCACGGCCGAGGCAGTGGCCATGCTTCCGAAAGCCGTCAATAAAATCAAAGACTTTAAAGGCGATGTGCTTTACACCATGGACACCCATTCCGACGACTATCTCAGCACAAGAGAGGGACGCAGACTGCCCGTCGCCCACTGTATAAAGGGAAGCGACGGCTGGCGTCTGGCCCCCGAGATAGAGGCCGTCAAAGCAAGCGACGCCCCAGTTTTCGAAAAGCCCACCTTCGGCTCGACGGCTCTGGCCTCCTTTATCGCCGAGACATACGGCGAGGAGGATTTAAAGATAGAACTTATCGGCCTTTGCACCGACATATGCGTCATATCAAACGCCATGCTTCTCAAGGCCGCCCTACCCGAGGCCGACATAGTCGTTGACAGCTCCTGCTGTGCCGGAGTTACCCCCACCAGCCACCAAAACGCCCTTGAGGCCATGAAGGTTTGCCAGATAGATATAATATGAAGGTCATCAGATATATCCCCTCTTCCCCCTTTTTACTGCCCGACGAGGCTGCGCGAAAAAAGGCGCTGGAAATCATATCCGAAGGGCATCCAAACAAGGAAATAGAGGACGGCTACAGCCGTCTGCCCCAATTTGTCGACAGCGGCGACCTGCTTGAAAGGGTGACCTGTCCCGAGTGCGGAAAGGAACTGGACAGCGAGGACTGGTCGATACTGATGGACGCGCTTTTTACCGATTACGGTTTCGAGTCCCTTGACATCGACCTGCCCTGCTGCGGCGCTTATTCCTCTCTGGATAAACTTATATATGACGCCCCCTGCGGCTTTTCCTGCTTCGAGGTGGACGTTATAGAGGGAGAAAGCGTCCCCGACGGCCTGCTCGACAAGCTGGCCGAGGCAGTTGGATGTCCCTTTAAAGCCATCATAGCCGAGATGTAAATTATAAAAATCCCCCGAGGAAACTTTCCCAGGGGGATTTTTATATTATTTTTCTATCAGCCAAAGATTTATAGGCTTCAGCTCGACGCGGTATTCCCCTGCGGTATATCTCTCGGTGCAAATGCCTTCAAGCTGTGTCGGTTTCTCATAAGGCAAACCGAAAACAGGAAGTATCAGATATGCCTTGCCGATCTCCTTATCGCCACGATAGATTTTTGCGGCTACCGCGCCGTCTATCTGACCATTGACATCTTCAACGACACGCAATTTCTTGCGGTAGCTCACCTGAGCGGTCACTCCTATATACTCTCCCTCCGTTGGTGTCGCGGACAGGTTTTCTACCTTGAGGTAACGCATGAGCTGCTCTGCCGGAAGGCTCTCGTCGGTCAATTTCAGTTTGGTCTCATTTATCTGACGCTTCAATTTGTCAACGGCGCCACGGGCGTCTCTATTACTCCTTGTAGTTTCGTTAAAAAAGGCCTCCGATTGGTCGGCAAAGGCCGCCTTGCGGGCCTCGTTTCGCTGACGGATACCGGCATTCTGTGATGCTATATCACCTGCCACCGCTGCGCCGGCCACTACGCCGCCTATGCCCGAAGCAACGCCGGCGGCAATGCTCCAATCCTTTTCCTTTTCCATCGAGGCGTCGCTTAAGTTCTTCATGGCGCCCCACGCCATGACATTTGCCTGCAAAGCGGCATTCAAGCGGCGTTCGGCCTCTTGCAGATTATCCTGAAGCATCTTGGCGCGTTTCTCCCTGCCCCTGTACTCCGAAAGCTCTTCGGCCTTTGCGGCTCTGCGAGCCTCGACGGCGCGTACCGCATCAAGCTTTTTATCGGCCTCTCTCTGTCTGGCTTCAAGGGCGCGTTGCCTGCCGACATTGAAAAGCTCCATATACCTCTTTTCCACATTGGGGATATTCCAATCTTTCTTTGACTTGGCCAACAGCAACGCCCTTTGACAGTTGGCCCTGCTGCTTGTCAGGTTGGTGATATTATTTTTCAGACATTCGGCGTAAAAGCTCTCGGCGGCCTGATATGTAAATCCCAGCTTCTGCTCCTCCAGCATCTCACCACGGCGGATCTCTGCCATTTTCTCGTCATTCTTCCTCTGATGAGCCTTCGCGTTTTCCTTTCCGAAATAATAGCTGACGGCGTATTTATACACCCAAATCGATATGAGCAGCAAGGCAACAAATAAGACGCCCAATACCACTGCGGCGATAGAATCCATATCTCCCGAAAAGAGCGCGTCAAACAGTGTGCCGCCGCTGAACATATTGAGCAAAAAGAGCATGATGAACCATCCTAAAAGAATGGCTTCCAGCGCGCGGAGCCTCGCTCTTCTCATCACCTTGTCTTTATTCGGCTCTTTTGTTTCTTCCTTTTTCACGGTCTCTCCTCCTCGCTTTTAAAAGCCATAGATAAAAAGCGGTCTCGGGAGTATATGAACTCCCGAGACTTTTGATAATCTGAAATTGATTTTAACGCTTGGAGAACTGAGGAGCGCGACGGGCTGCTTTGAGACCGTACTTTTTACGCTCTTTCATTCTGGAGTCGCGTGTCAGGAAGCCGGCCTTCTTGAGCTGGCCCCTGTAATCGGCGTCGGCCTGAAGCAGGGCTCTGGCAATGCCGAGGCGGATAGCGCCGGCCTGGCCTGTGAAGCCGCCGCCGGAGACCTTGACCTCCACGTCAAACTTCTCGGAAAGGCCGAGGAGCTCGGTGGGCTGCTTGACGATGTACTTGAGGGTCTCGAGACCGAAGTAGTTATCGAGAGTTCTGTTGTTGATGGTGACCTTGCCTGTGCCGTTGGGCATCAGCTTAACTCTGGCGACAGAACTCTTTCTTCTGCCTGTGCCGTAAAAATATGCTTTTTTAGGTGTATACATTCTCGATTTCCTCCTTATTCAGCTGTCCAGAACTCGGGCTTCTGTGCCTGCTGCTTATGCTCGGAGCCGGCATAGACCTTCAGCCTGCCGAGAGACCAGCGGCCGACGGTGCTCTTGGGCAGCATACCCTTGACGGCGACCTTCATAGCCAGCTGGGGCTTTGTGGCCATCAGACGGGAATACTGAGTTTCCTTCAGACCGCCGACATAACCGGAATGTGTGCGGTAATACTTCTGCTTGAGCTTGTTGCCTGTCAGGACGGCCTTTTCGGCGTTGATGATGATGACATAATCGCCGCAGTCGGCGTTGGGCGTGAAATCGACCTTGTGCTTGCCCTTGAGTATGGAAGCCGCAAGGGCGGCAGTCCTGCCCAGAGGCTTGCCGGCGGCATCAATGACATACCATTTACGCTCAATGGTTTCATGCTTTGCCATGAATGTGGACATTTTACTTCCTCCGTTTATGGTGAATATAATTTAATCAGCTTCCTTATTATAGCCGTATGTCCTCGCCGTGTCAATAAGTTTTTTCGCAAAAATCAAAATAGATTTTAAGAGCTTAGTTTTTCTCCTGTTTTCTACGTTTTTCTCCTGTTTTCTAAAAAGCCAAATCACTTTTTTCAGTTTGAAAAAAGCCGGCTTTCGTGAAAAAGCCGGCTTTTATAGCTTTTGACAAAATACAAAAGCTTATGTTATATTATTATTGTATTGCTATTGTGAGGACAGACCCATGCAAAAAATGCTTTCGCACCTGAGACGGTGCATAGATGAGTATAATATGATAGAGACGGGGGATAAAATAGCCGTCGGAGTTTCGGGCGGCAAGGACTCCCTCGTCCTTTTGCGCGTCCTTGCCGAGCTGAGGCGGTTTTACCCCAAACCCTACACCATCCACGCCATCACCCTCGACATGGGCTATGAGAACGCCGACTTCTCCCCCATCGCCGAGCTGTGCCGCAAGATAGAGGTGGAATACACCGTCAAGCCGACCCAGATAAAGCAGGTCATATTCGACATAAGGCAGGAAAAGAACCCCTGCGCCCTCTGCGCCAAGATGCGCCGCGGCTCTCTGAACGACGCGGCCAAGGAGCTGGGCTGCAACAAGGTGGCCCTCGGCCACCATATGGACGACGCCGTGGAGACCTTTATGCTTTCCCTCTTTTACGAAAGCCGCATAAGCTGCTTCCTGCCCGTGACATATCTCGACCGCACCGATTTGACGGTCATCCGCCCCATGCTTTATATGACCGAGCGCGAGGTGATAAACTTCGCGCGCCGCCAGGCTCTGCCCGTCTGCCCCAGCGGCTGTCCCGTCGACAAGGTGACCAAACGCGAGGACATGAAGGACCTGCTCAAAACTCTTGAAAAAGACTATCACGACCTGCGCGCCCACATCTTCGGCGCTATGCAGAGATATCCCTTAAACGGCTGGGAGCCTCACAGCCCCAGAGAAGCATACCTAAATGCCCATCCACCGAAGAAAGAGGAGCATAACCATGCCGGAGGGGCCGAAGAGGCCCAAGACGGCGGCGTTGAAGGTGTTTAGGCCCAGCGTTATTCCCATATGTACCCCCACCCTGTTGAAGAGCCACAGGGCGGCAAAGCCGAGAGCAGTATTGATGAGCAGTTTGGCTCCAAGCTTTATGGGCGCCGCAAAAACCGTTATGACTATCCAGATGGCCACGGCGGCCAGAAAACAGAAAATCATTCTTTCCAAAAGAGCTCGCTCCTGTCCTTCAGGCATATCTCCTTTGCCCTTATTCTGCCCAGCAGATAAGAATACCTTTCCTGAGCCGAACGCAGCTCGAATATGCAGGAGGACACCATCTCCGGCTCGGTGACATATTCAAAGCGGCTCCTTATGGCGTCAAGCTGGTCCTGTGTGTCGAAAAACTCCGCTAAAAGAGCCTTGTCCCCGGCGCTCAGTTCTTCCTTTTTCTTCCTGCTCAATAGACGCATACTTTTATTCCGGCTCCTTAAAAATAAATTACATAATATCTTTATTACAATTATTGCCGATTATTACCTTTTTAAACAAGCGGAGGTTTGAAATGCCCAAAAATGCTAAACCCGCCTACGGAAACGAAAGCATATCCGCCCTCAAAGGCCCCGACAGGGTGCGAAAGCGCCCGGGCGTCATCTTCGGCTCCGACTCTATCGAGGGATGCCAGCACGCCTTTTTCGAAATACTTTCAAACTCCATCGACGAGGCCCGAGAGGGCTTTGGCGACAGGATAAACGTCACCCTTTTTTCCGACCGCTCTATAGAGGTGGAGGACTTCGGCCGCGGCGTTCCCCTCGATTATAACGAGGGAGAGGGCCGCTTCAACTGGGAGCTGATATACTGCGAGCTTTACGCCGGAGGCAAATACCAGAACGACGAGGGCGAAAGCTATGAATACTCCCTCGGCCTTAACGGCCTCGGCGCCTGCGCCACACAGTATGCCTCCCGTTATATGGACGTCACTTCCTACCGCGACGGCACAAAATACTCCCTGCATTTTGAAAGGGGCGAAAACCTGACCCCCGGCAAGGATAAACTCCTGAAAGAACCGTACACAGGCAAGCGCACGGGCACCGTCCAGCGTTTTCTGCCCGACATAGACGTTTTTACCGATATCAATATACCCTATGAGTTCTTCGCCGATACGATAAAAAAACAGGCCATTGTCAACCCCGGCCTGACCTTTGTCCTGCGCGCCGAGAATGAAAACGGCTCCTTTGACGAAGAGACCTTCTGCTATCAGAACGGCATCGTCGACTATGTCACGGAATTGGCCGGATTGGACGCCATGACCTCCATCCGCTTCGCAAAGACCGAAAAAAGCGGCCGCGACCGCCCCGACAAGCCGGAATACAGGGTCAAGGTCGAGACGGCCTTCTGCTTCTGCAACCAGAATCCCGTTATCGAGTATTATCACAACTCATCCTTCCTTGAGCACGGCGGCGCCCCCGACAAGGCGGCGCGCTCGGCCTTCGTCTCGGCCATAGACGCCTATATCAAGCAGAGTGGAAAATACCAGAAGAACGAGAGCAAAATAAAGTTCAACGACGTCGCCGACAGCCTCATCCTCATAACAAACGGATTTTCCACATACACCTCCTATGAGAACCAGACAAAAAAGGCCATCACCAACAAGTTCATTCAGGATATGATGACCGATTTTCTGCGCTCGACCCTCGAGATATATTTTATCGAGAACAAGCAGGAGGCCGACAAGATATGCGACCAGATACTGGTCAACAAACGTTCGAGGGAAAGGGCCGAACAGACGAGGCTAAACCTGAAAAAAAAGCTGACCGGCGGCATGGACGTGCTGACCCGCAACCAGCTTTTCGCCGACTGTCGCTCAAAGGACGTTTCGAAAAGAGAGCTTTATATAGTGGAGGGCAACTCGGCCCTCGGCTCCTGCAAGCAGGGGCGCGACGCCGAGTTTCAGGCCATCATGCCGATACGAGGCAAAATACTCAACTGCCTCAAGGCCGACTATGACAAAATATTCAAAAGCGAGATAATAACCGACCTTATAAAGCTCCTGGGCTGCGGCGCCGACATCAAAAGCAAAAGCAAGGAGCTGGCCACCTTTGACATAAACAATCTGCGCTGGAGCAAGGTCATTCTGTGCACCGACGCCGACTATGACGGCTTTCAGATACGCACCCTCCTGCTGACCATGCTCTACCGCCTGACTCCCCGATTGATAGACGAGGGATATGTCTATATCGCCGAAACTCCCCTGTTTGAGATAACGACGGGCAAGGGCGAGCCGAAGTTCGCCTACAGCGAAAAGGAACGCGACGAGATTGTCAAAAAGCTGGAGGGCAAAAAGTTTGAGATAATGCGCTCCAAAGGCCTTGGTGAAAACGAGCCCGACATGATGTGGAAAACCACCATGAACCCCGAAACGCGTCACCTGATAAAGGTCATGTCCTGCGACGCCGAGGCCACGGCCCGTATGTTCGATGTGTTGCTGGGCAACAATCTTGACGGCCGAAAGGATTTTATAGCCGAAAACGGCGCCAAATACCTTGAAATGGCCGACATAAGCTGAGGTGAACAACATGAGCAAGCAATATTATACAGAGCAGGAGATAACCGAGACGCTGGAGAGCAACTTTATGCCCTACGCCATGAGCGTAATCGTCTCTCGCGCCCTGCCCGAAATAGACGGCTTCAAGCCCTCCCACCGCAAGCTGCTTTACACCATGTACCGCATGGGGCTTATAAACGGCCCCCTTACAAAATCGGCCAATGTGGTGGGACAGACCATGAAGCTCAACCCCCACGGCGACGCCGCCATTTATGACACCATGGTTCGTATGACAAGGGGAAACGAATCCCTCCTTGTCCCCTTTGTCGAGTCAAAGGGCAATTTCGGAAAGGTGTATTCAAGAAATATGGAGTGCGCCGCCCCCCGATATACCGAGGTCAAGCTGGCTAAGATATGCGACGAGGTTTTCGGCGACATCGACCAGGACGCCGTCGATTTTGTCGACAGCTATGACGGCAAGATGAAGGAGCCTGTCCTCCTGCCCACCGCCTTTCCCAACATCCTTGTCAACTCGATTCTCGGCATTGCCGTCGGCATGGCCTGCAATATCTGCGGCTTTGACCTGAATGAGGTCTGCCGCACGGCCATTGAGGTTCTCAAAAACCCCGACCACGATATACTTTCAACCCTCAAGGCCCCCGATTTTCCCACGGGAGGCGAGCTGATATACAACCGCGCCCAGATGGAGGATATCTATTCGACGGGGCGAGGCTCTTTCAAGGTGCGCTCGGTTTGGCGCTATTCCAAAAAAGAACGCATCATTGAGGTCACACAGATACCCTATACCACGACGGTAGAGGCCATCATCGAAAAAATGGTGGAGCTTATTAAGGCCGGCAAGCTCAAGGAGGTCAGCGACGTGCGCGACGAGACCGACCGCGGCGGCCTGAAAATAGCTATTGACATCAAAACGGGCGTCGACCCAGACAGACTTATGCAGAAGCTGATGAAGGTCACCCCCCTTATGGACAGCTTCGCCTGCAATTTCAACGTCCTCATCGGCGGCGTGCCGAGGGTCATGGGGGTCAGGGAGATACTGACCGAGTGGAACGCCTGGAGGATAGAATTGGTCAAGCGCCGCATACACTTCGACCTGAAAAAGAAGGAAGACAAGCTCCATCTGCTCCTCGGCCTCAAAAAGATACTGCTGGACATCGACAGGGCCATCTCCATAATCCGCGAGACCGAGGAGGACGCCGAGGTCATACCCAACCTTATGATAGGCTTCGGCATAGACCAGGCCCAGGCAGAGTTCATCGCCGAGATAAAGCTGAGGAATATCAATAAAGAGCATATCATGAACCGCCTAAAGGAGGTCGACGACCTCGAAAGGGAGATAAAGAACCTCAAAAGCATCCTCGGCGACAATGAAAAAATAAAGGGCGTAATCATCGGCGAGCTTGAAAACATCATCAAAAAATATCCCACCAAGCGCAAAACTGCCATTGTTTTTGAGCATGAAATAGAGGAGTTCGACGAGACGGTCAACATCGAGGACTACCCCGTGAACATCTTCCTCTCCCGTGAGGGCTATTTTAAAAAGATAACTCCCCTCTCCCTTCGCATGGGCGGCGAGCAGAAGTTCAAGGAGGGCGACAGCCTGAGACTGGCCCTTTCGGGCTCCAACAAGCAGGAGGTCATATTCCTGACCGACAAGTCTCAGGCCTACAAGGCCCATCTGTATGACTTTGACGACAGCAAAGCCAGCGTTCTGGGCGACTATCTGCCCCAGAAGCTGGGCTTTGATGAGGGCGAAAGCGTCATATATATGTTCCTGCCGGGGGATTACGGCGGCAGCCTTGTCTATGCCTTTGAAAACGGCAAGATTGCCAAGATAGAATGTGCCGCCTACAACACAAAATCCAACCGCAGGCGTCTCACGGGCGCCTACAGCGACAAATCTCCTCTGGTGGGCGTCCTCCATATGCCCGTTGAAGGTGAGATAGCACTTTATACCCAAAGCCGCCTGATTATCTTCGACACCTCCATCGTAACGACGAAAAACACGCGCACGGCTCAGGGCGTGGCGGCTTTTGCCCTCAAAAAGGGGCAGACGGTTACGGCGCTGGTGCCGCTGGAGGGTTCCGGCATAGAAAATCCCACCCGATACAGGGTCAGGAGCCTGCCGGGCGCCGGTGCTTTGATAAAAGAGGGCGACGGACAGGACAAACAGCTTACAATAGGCGAATAAGGTCAATATTTAAAGTCTCTGTAAAGTATGTAACTTTACAGAGACTTTTTTCATATAATACCATATAAAGCTTTATCGGAGGTGACAAAAATGCAGATATATACATACGATCGCGCGGCCGCGGTGGCCTACGCCCACAAATGGGCATATTTCAGAAACCCCGAGTTTTATGACTTTCAGAACATCGGCGGCGACTGCACCAATTTTGCCAGCCAGTGTATTTACGCCGGCAGCGGCGTTATGAATTATACGCCGGTTTACGGCTGGTATTACCGAACGGCAAACGACCGCACGCCCTCCTGGACAGGGGTGCAGTATTTTTATAATTTTATCACGACCAACAAGGGCGTCGGCCCCTTCGGTTCGGAAACGCCTATCGCCATGATGGAGCCAGGCGACGTGGTGCAGATAGCCACCATAAGGGATCATTTCCACCACACGCCTGTCATCGTCAGAATAGACGGCCAACCCTCCCTTGACACCATCTATATTGCCGCCCACACCGGCGATGTCGACTGCCGTCCTCTCTCCTCCTATCTCACCATGCACAAAATAAGGTTTATACATATCGAAGGTGTGAGAAAAGAATCCTAGCGGCGTAAAGGCCCTCCGCGACAAGGCGGAGGGCCTTTTATTATTCGGCCAGCAGGTCGTTTATATACTGATAACTTTCGCCCCATCTGGCGTTGGGCTTATAGTGGAACAGAGCCTGGGGCAGGATAAAATACCTGCCCTCTTTAATCGCCGTCAGGTCTTTCCATGCCGGGCTGCTCGTCAGTTTGGCGTCAAGGTTTTCAATGGCGACCGACTCGGTTCCCATGGTCGTGACGAAGATATAATCGGGGTCGGCCATGATTATCTCCTCAAGGCTGATATCCTCGAGAATGGAATCGTATTTGTCGACAATATTTTCAAAGCCGAAATCGGCCAAAATTGCGCCCGTCATATTTTGGCTGTCCTTGGCCTTGAAGCCGCTGCTGTAAGCCCTGAGGAAGAGTGCCGTTTTGCCGCTCATATCGGGCGCTTGGCTCAAAACCTCCTCTATCTGCGTTTTGACGTCCTCGCCGTTCTTTTTATAAAGGTCTTCCCTGCCTGTCAGTTCAGTGAAGCTCTTTAAAAGGTTCAGGTAATCCTCGAAGAACTCCACATGGAAAAGCCCATAGGGCACGTCGGCCTGCTTGAGGCTCTCGGCCGCCTCCACATGGCCCGTCGTATCGGCCGACATGATGACAAAATCAGGCTCGCAGGCCAGCACGGCCTCGAGGTCGGGCGTCTTTATGGTGCCGACAATGGCCACGTCGTCTCCCAGGTCAAGTCCGCGCTCCTTGACGGCGTCCTCCGTGGCGCCAACAAGGCTTCCACCGGCGTTGAGCCATATCTCGCCGAATGAGCCGCTGAGGGCCACCACCCTCCGGGGCTGTTCGGTAAACGAAACGGTATTGCCCGTATAGTCGGTTATTTCAACCCCGTTGTCCGTCTCGGTTTTATTTTCCTCTTCACCCTTCGCGCAGGCGGCTGTAAAAGCCATGCACAGCAGCAGGAGAAAGGCTGTAAATCTCTTCATTTTTTATCCCCTTTCTAAAAACAGCTTCCGATACACATGATACCACTTGACAAGACTTTTGTAAACAATTAAGATATTTATAATATACATAATGATTTACTAATGTTTGGAGAGAAACATGACAAACCGAAGTCTTGAGGTCTTTGTGGCCGTGGCCGAATGCGGCAAAATGAGCCAAGCCGCCAGAGAGCTTTTTATCACCCAGTCCTCGGTCAGCCAGGCCATATCGGAGATAGAGCGCGAATACGGCGTGTTGCTTTTTGAACGCCTGTCGCGCAGCCTTTGCTTGACCGACACGGGACGGGCCTTTTTGGAATACGCCAAGCGCGCTTTGGCCCTGCAAAGAGAGATGGAAGGCTTTCTCCGTGACGCCTCGGGTGAGAGACGACTGCGGATAGGGGCCACAGTGACCGTCGGCACCTGCCTCATAAGCCCCATCACCGCCGAGCTGGAAAAAACGTCCAGAGGACTGCGCTGCGAGGTGACCGTGGACAACACCCACGAGATAGAAAACCTGCTTCTCAAGGGCCGTCTTGATATCGCCCTTGTGGAGGGAATGATAACCCACCCCGACCTGAACGTGACAAGGGCGATTAACGACGAGCTGGTGCTTATCTGTGCCCCCGAGCATGATTTTTACGGGCTGGATGAGATAGAAATATCCGACCTTGAGGGCCGCCCCTTTATCCTGCGCGAGGAGGGCAGCGGCACGCGCGCCCAGTTTGAAAGCATAATAAGGGAAAAAAACATAACGGTTGACAGGCGTTGGGAATCCTGCAACTCGGAGGCCATTATAAACGGAGTTATGGGCGGCCACGGCGTCAGCGTCATCTCTCGCAGGCTGGTGGAGAACAGGCTCTCCGAGGGCAGACTTTGGGCCTGCGGCATAAAGGGAGCCAGACTCGGCCGCACCTTTGACATCGTCTGCCATAAGGACAAGGTTATAACGCCGGCCATCGAAGCTTTCACCGACATTTGCCGCCGTTTTGGAGAAAAAAACGATGAAAAAGAATAAACGCCTTCCGCCGGTAATCGGGCTGGGATTTTTGGTGCTTCTTCTGGCCCTGTCACTTCTTCTGGCCCTCGGCCTCGGAAGCGCCTCCATGAGTCCCACCGAGCTTTGGCGCAGTTTGGGAGATAAAAGCTCGGCGGCCTACCGCATATTCGTATATGTCAGACTGCCCCGCGTGCTGGGCGGCATGATTGCCGGAAGCTCGCTGGCCGTTTCGGGCGCGCTGTTGCAGGCCGTGCTGAACAATTCCCTTGCCGGGCCGAACATCATCGGCATAAACGCCGGAGCCGGTCTGGCCACCCTTATCGCCATGGCCTTTTTCCCCTATGAGGCTTTTCTCATGCCGGCCGCCTCATTTATCGGCGCGCTGGGAGCCGCCATGCTGATATATTTCATCGCCCATATTTCACACGCCTCGCGCACCACCCTTATTCTTTCGGGCGTCGCCATAAGCAGCGTCATAAACGCCGCCTCTTCTATGATAAAGACCCTCTTCCCCGATATCGCCGTGTCCTTTACGTCCTTTTCGATAGGCTCTCTTTCGGGCCTGACCATGGAGCAGGTCAAATGGGCCGCTTTATATTCACTTGCCGCTGTTGTCATGGCTTTTCTTTTGAGCCACGACATAAATATACTTGTGCTGGGAGACGAAACGGCCGCCTCCCTGGGGCTGAATGTGTCCCTCTACCGCTTTATCCTCATAGCCCTTGCCGCCCTGCTTGCCGGCTCGGCCGTCAGTCTGGGAGGTCTTATCGGCTTTGTTGGGCTGCTGGTGCCCCATATGGCCCGAATGCTTTTCGGCAGCGATAACAGGGTCATACTTCCGGCCTCGGCCCTCATCGGCGCCTGCGCCGTGCTTATATGCGACCTTATCGGGCGCACTGTGTTTGCTCCTTTCGAGCTTTATGTGGGCATAATTCTTTCGATAATAGGGGGAATCTATTTTATTTTCCTCATTCTCAGGCGCAAGGGGGGCAGGCTTGATGGCTGAACTGCTGAAACTTAAAAAACTCTCGACGGGCTACCCCTCCCATCCCCTGTCAAGGGAGCTTGACATGACCTTCCGCTCGGGAGAGCTTACGGCCGTCATCGGCCCCAACGGATGCGGAAAGACCACCCTTTTAAAAACGATAGCCTCCCTGCTTCCGAAGGCTTCGGGAGAAATACTCATCGACGGAAAAAGCTCCTCCCTTTTCTCGCACAGAGAGCTTGCAAGGGTCGTGTCATACCTGCCGCAATCGAGACAGATACCCGACATAACGGCCGAGACCCTTGTCAGCCACGGCCGCTTCCCCCATCTGGGTTTTTCGCGCAAGCTGACCTCATATGACAGAAGTGTCGTCGAGGAGGCCATAAAAACGGCCGGCATATCGCACCTGCGGCACAAGCGGCTGCCCGAAATGTCGGGGGGCGAACGCCAGCAGGTCTATCTTGCCATGACGGCGGCGCAGCAGGCCAAAATAGTCCTGCTGGACGAGCCGGGAACATACCTCGACACATCCCACCGTTTTGAGGCCATAAGCATGGCCCGTGAAATGGCAAATCAGGGGGCCTGCGTCATCATGACGATGCACGAGCTGGGCGAGGCCATGGAGTTTTCGAGCCGCCTGTGCCTTATGGACAAAAAGGGCGATATGGTATGGGACGGCGGCGCTGAAGGCCTTTACCAATCAAAATTGATAGACAGAGTTTTCGGCGTTGAGACGCGTCGGGCCGACGCCGAGGGAAAACAGGTATATGTCTTTTTCCCAAAGGAAAAAGGATAGGAGGAGCCATGGCAAAGCAGAATGTATACGACAACGAGGTTTTCTTTGAGGGCTACCGCAGACTGAGGCAAAAGGAGGGCAACGCCAACGCCCTTTTCGAGACCCCCGCCCTTTTCTCTCTGCTGCCCGATTTGAAGGGCAAAAGGATTCTTGACCTGGGCTGCGGCTGCGGCGACCACTGCGCCGAGTTTATAAGGCTGGGGGCTGCGAGCGTTACGGCCATAGATATTTCGTCCAAAATGCTGGAGGCGGCAAGAGAGCAGAACGCCGACCCGAAAATCTCATACATAAATATGCCCATGGAGGATATATCCTCTCTTGAGGGCGGCTTTGCTCTGGAAAAGCTCGTCGAGCCTCTCCCCTCCCCCGAAATACTCGAAAAACACCCCGAACAGGCCGACCTTCTGCACAGGCCCGATTTCCTGCTCATAAGGGCAAGTAAAAACAAATAGAGCTTTACATTAGTTTTTTCTTATGAATTTTGAGGCAAAAAAATATTTTGCAAACGGATAAAAAAGTGTTATTCTATTTATATATGTCGAAAGAAGGGTGAAAAGCATGAATATCCTTATAATCGGCGGCGTCGCCGCCGGAACCAAGACGGCGGCCAAGCTCAAAAGAGAGTGTCCCGACGCCTCGGTCACCATCATCACAAAATCAGCCGATATCTCCTATGCCGGATGTGGGTTGCCCTATTACGTCAGCGGAGTCATCGACCATCGCTCCAAGCTGTTTGTCAACACGCCCGAGAGCTTTTCCGAGCTGACGGGGGCCGAGGTCATCACTGAAACCGAGGTGACGGCCCTTGACAGGCAGGGCAAAAAGGTGACCGCACTGTCGAAGGACGGCACAAGCCGCGAATACGGCTATGACAAGCTGGTCATCGCCGTGGGCGCTTCCCCCATACGCCCGAACTGCGAGGGAGTCGACCTTGAAAACGTATTTTACATGGGCTCACCCTCCGATGCCGACGCCCTCAAGGCCGCCGTGGACAGCGGAGAGATAAAGAGGGCCGTAGTCGTAGGCGCCGGTCTCATCGGCCTGGAGACGGCCGAGAATCTGGCCGCCATGGACGTCCGCACGACGGTCATAGACATCGCCCCTCACATCCTGCCCAACCTGCTGGACGATGAGATGGCCGATTTTGTCGAGAACAAGATAAACGAGGCCGGAGTTTTCACCTTTACGGGCGTAGGCCTCGAGGGGCTTCTCGGCGACGGAAAGCTTGAAAAGGTTCAGACCTCAAAGCGCGCCATGAAGGCCGACGCCGCCGTGCTGGCCCTCGGCTTCCGCCCCAACACGGGATTTTTGCGTGACAGCGGCCTTGAGATGATAAAGGGCGCGCTGGCCGTCAACAACATGATGCAGACAAACGACCCCGATATTTACGCCTGCGGCGACTGCGCCATTGTCACAAACCGCGTCACCGGCGCGCGCCGCTGGTCGGCTATGGGTTCGACGGCCAATATATGCGGCCGCCTGACGGCAAAAAGCGCCGCCGGAAACGCCAAAGCCCCCTATCCGGGAGTTCTGGGCACGGGCGTGGCCAAGCTTCCCGGCGTAAATGTGGGCCGCACGGGCCTCGGAGAAAAAGAGGCCGTCGATGCCGGCTTTGACGTGGAGACTGTCATAGCCGTTTCCGACGATAAGGCCCACTATTATCCCGGCTCCAATCCCTTTATAATGAAGCTGATATGCGACAGGCAGAGCCGCAGGCTGCTGGGCGTGCAGACGCTGGGCAAGGGCAACGTGGACAAGGTGACCGACATCGCCGTCACGGCCATATCCCTCGGCGCGACGCTGGACGACCTGCAATATTGCGACTACGCCTACGCTCCCCCCTTCTCGACGGCCATCCACCCCTTTGAGACGGCTGTCAATATCATGCTCAACAAGCTTGAAGGCTCCCTCGAGACCATTACTCCGGCCGCTTACGCCGCCGGCGAGGCCGAGGACTATAAAGTGATCGATACATCCCAGATACCCGGCGTCAAGGACTCTGTCTATGTCGACCTGACAAAGGTACTCGGCCCCGTGGAGGGCCTCGATAAGGACGAGAAGCTGCTCCTTGTCTGCAACAAGGGACGCAGGGCCTATCTGCTCCAGAACCGCCTGAAGCACTTCGGCTATACAAACACAAGGGTTTTGGAGGGCGGCACCACATTCAATACCGCTCTTCTTGAAGAATAAGGAGGAAAAGACATGAAAATCACACCTGAGGAAAAAACCGCCCTCAAGGGCCGCGGTTACATTATGACAAACGACGGCGAGCATTTTATTGCCCGTATAATCTCTGTGGACGGCACATTCAACGCCGAGCAGATGGAAAAAATAGCCGAAGCCTCCAGAAGGTTCGGCAACGGCGTTACCGCCATGACGGTACGTATGACCGTCGAGGTCAACGGCCTTACATACGAAAACATCGAGCCTTTTGACAAGTTCATCGCCGAGGCCGGCCTTTATACGGGCGGCACAGGCTCCCGTGTCAGGCCCATCGTCCCCTGCAAGGGCACCGTCTGCGTCCACGGCCTCTATGACACCCAGGCTCTGGCGCGCAAGCTCCACGAAACCTTCTACAAGGGCTGGTACGATGTGCGTCTGCCCCACAAGTTCAAGATAGGCGTCGGCGGATGCCCCAACAACTGCATCAAGCCGGGCCTCAACGATTTCGGCATTATGGGCCAGCGCGTGCCCGGCTATGACGAGGACGACTGCAACGGCTGCAAGAAGTGCTCGGTTGTCGAAAAGTGCCCCATCAAGGCCGCCCACATCAATGACGACGGTTTGATGGAGATCGACCGCGAGGCCTGCAACAACTGCGGCAAGTGCATCGACGCCTGCCCCTTTGACGCCGTATCCGAGGAAAAGGTCGGCTTCAAGCTCTTTGTCGGCGGCATCTGGGGCAAGCGCCAGCGTCTGGCCACTCCCCTTGACGGCATATACACCGAGGAGGAGCTTTTTGCCATAATCGAAAAGTGTCTGCTCATCTACCGCGAGCAGGGCAACACGGGCGAGCGTTTCGGAATGTTCATTGAGCGCATAGGCTTTGACAACTTTGCCGCCCAGCTAAAAAGCGACGATATTCTCCAGCGCAAGCAGGCCATCCTTGACGCCCCCCTCCACATCAAGGGCGGCGCCACCTGCTGATTTTTAAAATCTTCAAAACAAAAAAGGGAAGCCGATTTGCGGCTTCCCTTTTTTTTACTTGATTTTGGCCGTCAGCTCTTCGCCGTTTCTGTCGACGACGATAGTGGAGCCGGGGGCCGGGTCGTCTTTTATTATCAGGCGCGCTATCAGAGTTTCGACGTTGTGCTGGATAAAACGCTTCAAGGGTCGTGCGCCAAAGAGGGGGTCGTAACCGCCCTCTATTATAAAGGCTTTTGCCCCGTCGGTCACCTCGACAGTGAGCTGTTTGTCCGCGAGCCTCTTTTTCAGAGACTCCAGCATAAGGTCGACTATGGAGGATATCTCATTCTTTGTAAGCGCCTTATAGAACACCGTCTCGTCTATCCTGTTGAGGAACTCGGGCCTGAACTGCTGCCTCAAAAGCCCCGTTATCCTCTCCTTGACCTCGTCGCTCAGTTCGCCCTTTTCGGCCTCTTCGAGAATATACTGGGAGCCGAGGTTGGAGGTCATTATTATGATGGTATTTTTGAAATCGACCGTCCTACCCTGGCTGTCGGTCACCCTGCCGTCGTCAAGAACCTGAAGCAGAATATTAAAGACGTCGGGATGGGCCTTTTCAATCTCGTCAAAGAGAATGACGCAATAGGGCCTTCTTCTCACAGCCTCGGTAAGCTGGCCGCCCTCCTCATAGCCCACATACCCCGGGGGCGCTCCGATAAGACGAGAGACCGAGAACTTCTCCATATACTCGCTCATGTCGATTCTGACCATGTTGCTCTCGTCGTCAAAAAGCGCCTCGGCCAAAGCTTTGGCCAGCTCGGTCTTGCCGACGCCCGTGGGGCCGAGGAAGAGAAATGAGCCTATTGGCCTGTTGGGGTCCTGTATGCCGGCGCGAGAGCGGAGAATGGCGTCGCTGACCTTTGTAACAGCCTCATCCTGACCGACGACCCTTTTGTGAAGTATGCTGTCCATGTTGAGCAGCTTTTCCCTTTCGCCCTCCATCAGGCGCGAAACGGGTATACCCGTCCAACGGGCGATAATTCTGGCTATCTCCTCCTCGCCCACCGTGTCGCGGAGCAGTGTATGCTCTCCGCCGCTCACCTCCTCGGCCTGCTGAAGCTCCTTTTGGAGCTGGGGCAGACGGCCGTATTTAAGCTCGGCGGCCTTGTTGAGGTCATATTCGTTCTCGGCGCGCTCGATACCGGCATTGACGCTTTCTATCTCCTCGCGGAGCTTCTGCACCCTGTCGATAGAGCCTTTTTCATTGTCCCAACGGGCCTTCATCTCGGCAAACTCCTCGCGCTGGCGCGCCAGCTCCTGACGCACCTCCTCGAGCCTTGCCTGAGAAAGCTTGTCGGTCTCCTTTTTCAGGGCGGCCTCGGCTATCTCATTCTGCATTATCTTACGGGATATCTCGTCAAGCTCGGTGGGCATGGAATCTATCTCGGTGCGTATCATGGCGCAGGCCTCGTCCACAAGGTCGATGGCCTTATCGGGCAGGAACCTGTCGGAAATATACCTGTTGGACAGTGTTGCCGCGGCGATGAGGGCGCTGTCGTGTATCTTGACGCCGTGGAACACCTCATACCTCTCCTTTAGACCGCGGAGGATGGCTATGGTGTCCTCGACAGTCGGCTCATCGACCGTGACGGGCTGGAAGCGCCTTTCAAGGGCGGCGTCCTTTTCGATGTATTTGCGGTATTCGTCAAGGGTGGTAGCGCCGATGCAGTGAAGCTCGCCGCGTGCCAGCATGGGCTTTAAGAGGTTACCTGCGTCCATTGATCCTTCCGTCTTACCCGCCCCGACGATGGTGTGAAGCTCGTCGATAAAGAGTATTATCTTTCCCTCGCTGCTCTTGACGGCGTTGAGGACAGCCTTGAGCCTCTCCTCGAACTCGCCCCTGTACTTAGCTCCGGCTATCAGGGCGCCCATATCCAGGGAGAATATCTGCCTGTCCTTAAGCCCCGTGGGCACATCGCCCTTGACTATCCTCTGGGCCAGCCCCTCGGCAATGGCCGTCTTACCGACGCCCGGCTCGCCTATGAGGCAGGGGTTGTTCTTTGTCTTTCTCGAAAGAATACGGATGACCGAGCGAATCTCATTGTCGCGGCCGATGACAGGGTCAAGCTTCTGCTCGCGTGCCATGCCGACAAGCTCGCGTCCATACTTTTTCAGCACATCATATGTGTCCTCGGGGTTATCTCCCGTGACTCGGGCGTCGCCTCTGACCTCTTTGAGAGCAACAAGGAAAGCTTCCTTTGTAACGCCGCTCCTCGAGAAAAGGGCCTTTATCTCCCCTTCGGCCTTTTCGAGCAGGCCGAGGAAGATGTGCTCGACCGAGACATATTCGTCGGTCATTCGCTCGGCCTGTTTTTCGGCCTCGTTCAAGGCTCGCTCGGCCGCCTGGGAAATATATATCCTGTCCATCTCCCGTCCGCCGCCGCTGACCGAGGGCAGCTTTTCGACGGCGTTTTCGGCCTCTTTCAAAATTGCCCAACTGTCCCCGCCCATTCTGGTGACAAGCTGGGATATAAGGCTGTTTTCATAGCTGAGGAGCGCCCAGAGAAGGTGAGCCTGTTCTATCTGGGGGTTGCCGTTTTCGGTGGCCTTTGACTGTGCAAGCTGAATGACTTCCTTTGATTTTTCGGTAAACTTTGCCGCGTTCATTTAGTTGCCTCCTGTTTATAAAGCAAGTTTGTTTTTCTTATCATATTCCAAATAAGCCTCGGCAACGCCCTTTGACGGCTCTTCGCCGCGGTTGATATCGGCGAAATAGCCCTTCAAAGCGCCGTCAAAGGCGTTTATATGGTCGACTATGGCCTTGGCGACCATACTTTCGTCGGCGCCGTCGGGCGCCGTGAGAGGACGGGAATATTTGCCGCCGCCCCACTCGGCTCCCTCGCCTCTGCCCGACGCCCTCTCTTCGCAGGTGTGCCAAAGGGAGAAAAAGCCGTCCATAAGCTGTGCCAGGGTGGCGTTTTGGGTGCGGAGGGAAACCCTCAGCCTGCCCAGCCTGTCGCCGTTCTTATAAAGCTCGACGCTGTACCTGACGGTTGGGTTGTATTTATAGCTGATGGCGCTTTTGACCGAAAGCATGGTATCGGAGGGCAGCGACATAAGGCGGAAGGAATCCATGGCGTCGATAAGCTCCACCGCCTGAGAAAAGATATCGCTGAGACGTTTTTCCGGCGTCCTGTACGAGACATACTCGGCCAATATCTGGTTTATCATGTTTGAGCGGCTGGTGCCGTTTGTATAGGCAAGCCTGTCTATCTGTCCGACCACATCGTCCGAAAGGACGATGCTGTATACGCTTTTCATATTTCCCCCTCACTTTCAAATAAATTGTACCACATATTCATAATTTGTCAAGTGTATTATATAATTCATTGTGCAAATTATTAGTTAAAAATGTGTAAACTAAAAAGGCAGGGGGTGGCCCTGCCTTTTAAAGTATTGTCGATTATTTTTCCTTTATCGTCTTTATGACGGCCTTTTTGCCCTGCTCGGCCTCGGCGACAATCTTGTCGACGCACTCCATGCCCGATGTGACCTTGCCGAAGGCGGCATACTGGCCGTCCAGATGTGGAGCGTCGTCAACCATGATGAAGAACTGGCTTCCGGCCGAGTTATAATCGGCGGCGCGCGCCATGGAAAGGACGCCTCTTGTGTGCTTGAGGTCGTTCTTAACGCCGTTGGCCTCAAACTCGCCCTTTATGGTATAGCCGGGACCGCCCATGCCCGTGCCCGTAGGGTCTCCCCCCTGAATGACAAAGCCGGGCACGACACGGTGGAAGGTGACGCCGTTATAAAAGCCCTCTCCGGCCAGCTTGAGGAAATTCTCGGTTGAAATGGGGGCGATATCGGGATAAAGCTCAAGGTTAATAGTGCCTCCGTCCAGAAGTTTGATGACCGCCTTTTTTACATTGCTCATATTAAATCTCCAATCTAATTATAATATCTTATACTATTTACGGGCGTCGTCCACGCCTTTATTTCCCTGACGGTATAACTCCCCCCCGTCAGACCGGCAAAGACAGTGCCGGCCGCTCCGGCACACTTTTCATCGGAGCGCAGTCTGAGGACAAGGGTTCTCGGCCCACGGCTCAGAAGATTTGAGGCGTTTTGAGCCACGGCGTAGGAATTGCGGCCCCCTGTCGGGTCGACGGCGGCGTCCCATATCCTATATCCGCTGTCGGTCAACTGACGGCGCTGGTCGGCTGTCAGGGCGGCGCTTCCCTCCTTTATGCAGACTATTCGCGACTTACGCATTACAAGGCCCGAAAGAAGCCCGTTAAGCTCCTCGGCTTCCCCCAAAGGGTCGCCGGCCGAGACATAGAGGCCTATCGAATGGCCGCGGCAGACAATGGCGCGGAGTGTGTCGCTGTTCTCCTTCATGCCTTCCTTCTCCAGAAAGAAGGTCACCTTTAGGTTATAGGCAGAGGCACGGGAGGATATCTCATAGCTGCTGTCGTTGACGGCTCCGAGCACGGCGACATATACGGTTTTTCTGACCGAGGGCGTCTCCGTCTGGCCCGGTTCGGGCGTGGGTGGGGGATCAACCGTGTCCTCGGGCGGCTTGCTGTCCTTCATATATTTGTCATATATCTCCTGCATGACCTCCCTGTTTTCGCTCACCAGTTTTTCATCGCTGAAGGAGGACATGATGCTGTTTATCCTTACGACCGTGCCGAAGGATGAGCTAAACTGGGAATAATAGGCTCCGAACACCCTGCATATAAACTCTATCGGCACATACAAAACGCCGTTTCTCTTTTCGGCCAGATATGAGTATATCTTGCTGTTCTGGTCGTATGTGATGTGGTTTCCCACGTCGAAAATTATCGTGGCAGAGGTGTTGTATACCTTTAAAATATTGCTGTCCTCATCATAAAAATACTTTATCGGCTTGATTCGGGCCAAATAGCGGTAGGGTATGTAAATGCTGTTGTTTATCTTTATGGGCATATTGGACGACGTAAGCCCCGTGATAAAGCTGTCGTTGATGCAGAGATATATAAGCTCTCCCGAGGCGTTGGCGCTGTCCACGGCAAAAGCCGCCGCCATAAAGAAAACCAAAGCGAGGGCCGCAAGGCCTTTCATTCTTTTTTTCAAGCTGCGCCGCCCCCTTTCCTGTATCTCAGCCACCCTTGCGACGCATATAATAAACAGGAAGGGTGGGATTTTTTTGTCATCTTTTTTCTTCGATATGCCGGCCGAACTGATGTCGGCGCTGGCCACGGTGCTGGGTTTCGCCTTCATGGACGAAATGACCTCATATCAGCAGAACTCGCTGGGCAATTTTCTTATGCTGGTGGCTCAGGTCATGATAACAAACGCGACGCAAAAGCAACTGCTGGAGACCCAGAACTTCGGCGCCGCTCAGGCGAGCCACGAAACGCGCCTGCAAAGACTGGAGGAAATAATACTTAACACAAACTTCCCTCAAAACGGAAATCATTCAAGCTCGGTCGACTGAGCAGCCTCCTGCTGGGCCGTCTCATTGGGTCTGCGCTCATATATAAGCTCCATTTTTACTACCGACGCCACAAGGGCAAACAGATTGGCCGCCAAAAGAATCTGAAGCTGCCTCTGGCCCGGCGATTCCCTGCACTGTCTGAGAGAATCAAAAAGATAAAAGGCCGAAGTCGCCGCAAAAAGCAGGCCGGTCACCAGGGGCAGCTTATCGACATAAGCATAGCTTTTCCCCTCAATCGGCGATATAAGCCGCTCCCTTGTCCCCTGAAGAGTGATAATGACAAGAATGCTTGCGAAAATCGACAGCAGAACGGCTCCTATCTGTCTTTCAAGGCTTTTGGCCGATTTGAGCTTCTCTTCATCCCGACTATCCATATCATCACCTCTTGGCATGATATGGCGCCGCGGCGGTTTTTATGCCCTCGGCTCTTCAAAGTAGGCCTCCGGCGGAACTACGCCCGACAGCTCCACCTTGACGATATCAAGCCCGCCGTACCAGTCAAAGACCGTGCTGGAAAGGTTCTCCTCGTCGCTGTCGCGGACAATGGGCAGAGTTACCCTCACAGCCATGCCCCCGTCCTGACGGCCCACGGATACGATACTCCCGTGATGCTTGCGCGCCACAATGGTGGCCACGTCCATCTCAATGCTCTCTCCGTATACAGGCAGCTCGGGAGGGCGGCCGTCCGGAGCGCCCTCGGTCGTCACGGTGACGACCATGTCCTCTCCGACCCGTTCAACAACGACGGTCATATTGGGACGGGTCAGGCGGCTTTTTATAATGCTGAAGGAGATAATATTCAGCACCATACGCATGACGGCCGTCGAATCGTATATGCACGCGCCGCTCTCTCCGCCGTGGGAAACGCGAATATTTGCCCTTCCCCGGCAAAACTCGGCGGCTCTTTCGCACAACTCGGCCAGGTCGGCGGCAAGGTTTCCCTTTCTCCTGTCCAGAAAAAGGGTGCCCTCCTCATAATCCACCTTTGTGACGGCGTTTTTTGAAAGCCTTGTAAGATTAAATATACATTTTTCGGCCAAGCCATAGGCGTCGGGGCCGTTGCGTCCGCGCTTCAAGGCGTTAAAAGCGATATTTATGCTGTCAAGATTGGCGTTTATCTCCCTGCCCATATATCTTATCAGGCGGCTGTCGGAGCGCGCACGGTCATCGGACACAACAGGCGCCAGCACAATGATGATATTATCCTGAGGAGAGAGCTTCGCGCCGCAGGTAAAGGCGCGCGATTCGATAGAACATTCAAACTCAAAGACGCTGTCGCGGCTGGCGTTGATAATAATGCGCGATACCAGCCTGTCTTCTATTACGTCGTTGAGGTTTTTCCCCGTATAGTCCCCTCCCAGCATACGGCTCAGGGCCGGAGAGGTGTTGAGAATTCTGCCGCCGTAGGAGCAGACAAAATAAAGCTCTCCCGGATGCGCAGACGAAAGTAAATCCTGTTCCAGCATAATATATCTCACCTCTTTTTTCAAAGAAAAAAAATCTACATTATTCGACATTATTCTACTATAAATAACACGGTTTGACAAATGTTTTTATTTTATTACTCAATTTTCCTTTCCCGACTTGTTTATTCTCATTTTATAGTATATAATGAATATGTGCGATGTTTTAGGCCGCATACTTTTCCCATAAAAAACAAATGTTTTTACGGGAACGCTGTTTATCAAGCCGCCGCGCCCGCGGCGAGGGCGTCACAAGACGCCCGAAGCTGTTTTTTAACAGCTTTTAAAAAACATCTTGGAGGTTTGCAATGTCTATCAAAGTTGCTATCAACGGCTTTGGCCGTATCGGACGACTGGCCTTGAGAGCCGGTCTGGAGATGGAAGACCTGGATTTTGTCGCCATCAACCATCCCGGACGCACCCCTGAGCTTATGGCCTATATGTTCAAGTACGATTCGGCCCAGGGCACATTCCCCGGAGAGGTCACAAGCGACGAAAACTCTATCACCATCAACGGCAAGCGTATTCCTATCTTTGCCTGCAAGGAGCCGAAGGATATCCCCTGGGGCGACGTGGGAGCCGAGTATATCATTGAATCGACAGGCAAGTTCCTGACGAGCGAGCTGGCGCAGGGCCATCTGGACGCCGGCGCCAAAAAGGTCATAATGTCCGCTCCCTCCAAGGACGACACCCCCATGTTTGTTATGGGCGTAAACAACCACCTTTATACATCGGATATGAACTTTGTTTCAAACGCCTCCTGCACCACCAACTGCCTGGCGCCTCTGGCAAAGGTCATACACGACAATTTCGGCATCGAGTCGGGCCTGATGACGACGGTACACTCCATCACCTCCTCCCAGAGGACGGTCGACGGCTATTCAAACAAGAACTGGCGTCTCGGCAGGGCCGCGGCTTCCAACATCATCCCCTCCTCCACAGGCGCCGCCAAGGCCGTCGGAAAGGTCATCCCCTCCCTCAAGGGCAAGCTGACCGGCATGGCCTTCCGCGTGCCGACGGTCGACGGCTCGGTTGTTGACCTGACGGTCAACCTTTCAAAGTCGGCCACATATGAAGAGATTTGCGCCGCCGTCAAAAAGGCCTCCGAGGGCGAACTGAAGGGCCTGCTGGGATATTCGGAAGATGAAATAGTTTCCTCCGACGTCATCGGCAATTCCTGCGGCAGCGTCTTTGACGCCAAGGCCGGCATAGCCCTGACCGATAAGTTTGTCAAGCTTATCTCCTGGTACGACAACGAATGGGGCTATACAAATATGCTCCTGAAGCTTGTCAGGTACATGGCCTCGGTCGACCATAAATAATCGGTTACATAATACATTATGCCCGGCTCCAAAGAGCCGGGCATTTTTTATAACGGCTGTCAGGGAACACGCACATCTCTCGAATAAAAAACAGCGACCCTATCGGGTCGCTGTTTTTTGGCGGAGCAGGAGGGATTCGAACCCTCGAGACGCTATTAACGCCTACACGATTTCCAATCGTGCTCG
>CANSNO010000015.1 GCA_947648385.1 uncultured Clostridia bacterium | reverse complement strand
GTCTCAGGCCGCAGCAGCCGATAAATCGGCCGGAGGAAAGGGTGAAAATCGGCCAATACTGCACATGATAGCTTTTATTGTTCTCGGTTTCCTTTTCCAGTCGGGCGACAATATCATACTGACTGAACCGCCCTTCGGCGCAAATATACCTCGTCACTTCCTCGTTTCCCCACAGACTTTCCGCCAGAGGCAGGTCGTTTTCCGTCCATTCCGAAAATCCAAGCCTCTCGGTCTTTAAAAAATATTCTCTGTCCACTTGTCAACCCTCCGCCGAATCCGACTTTAAATTATTTTAAAGTATATCATATCAAAAGGCGCAAATCAATGAACCATAACGCCGCGCGGATAAAGGGGCCGGCCTACGTCCGCCTATGACTTTCCCGAACGCATCCGACCGCCGGCATAAAAAATTTCAAATAAATCTGTTTATTCTCAAAGCTGTATGTATTATAATAATAAATACAACATTTGGGGAGGTTTTTCATGATGTTTGACATAACGACCGATATCTCGGCTGCCGCCGTTTTTTTACAAGGCCTGCTCAGCTTCTTTTCCCCCTGCGTGTTACCACTGCTCCCCCTATATATAGGCTATCTGGCCGGAGGAGCCGAGGAAAACCTTGACGGACAGGCCGTATATCCCAGAAAAAGGGTGATGATAAACACCTTCTTTTTTGTGCTGGGCATAAGCGGCGCGTTTTTCCTGCTGGGGCTGGGCTTTACTTCGATAGGGAAGTTTTTCAGCGGCAGCCGTGTGTGGATGGCGCGGATAAGCGGCGTTTTGATAATACTTTTCGGCCTCAAGCAGCTGGGCCTTTTCGGCGGCGGCGCACTCGACCGTGAGCGCCGCCTGAATATCGACCTCGACAGGCTGACGATGAACCCCCTGACGGCCATGGTTCTCGGCTTCACCTTCAGCTTCGCCTGGACGCCCTGCGTAGGCCCCGTCCTCAGCAGCGTGCTGCTCATGGCCGGCTCCACAACCTCGTCGGCCGCCGGTTTCGCGCTTATAGGGGCCTATACCCTCGGCTTCACCGTGCCCTTTTTGATAACAGGCCTTTTCTCGGCCACCCTTATCTCCCTCTTTTCAAGGCATATGAACATAGTCAAATACACCGTCAAAATAGGCGGCGCCATAATGGTGGTCATGGGCATACTGGTGCTCAGCGGCCGCATGGGGGCCATATCCTCCTCCCTGTCCTCCATGGATGACGGAAACGACGTCGGAACAAATGTGACCGACGGCAGTCCTGAAGATAAGGAGGATGACGGAAGGGAGATAATCCCGGCTCCCGACATGACCTTCAACGACCAGAACGGTGTCAGCCACACCCTGTCGGATTACAAGGGCAAGACGGTATTTCTCAATTTCTGGGCCACCTGGTGTCCCCCCTGCCGCGCCGAAATGCCCGATATACAGGCTCTTTATGAGGAATACGGCGAAAACGGCGGCGACCTTGTCATCCTCGGCGTCGCCAACCCGAGGGACGACGACCACCCCGAATCAAACGACGTCACTGTCGAGGAGATATCGGCCTTTCTGGAAGAGAACGGCTATACCTATCCCGTGCTGATGGACGCGGCCGGCTCCAGCCTGACCGATTACGGCATATCGGCCTTTCCCACCACCTTTATGATAGACCGTGACGGCAATGTCTACGGTTATGTTTCCGGCGGACTTACAAGGGAAGTCATGGAGGAGATAATAAAGCAGACCATGGCCGCCGCGAACGGAGAAGAATAAATGAAAGCCAAAATGACCGCCCTTAAAAACTACTTCAAAAAATGCGACCTGACCCTGCTGGCCATAGCCCTTGTCCTTTCGGCCATAGGGCTGGTCGCCATATACAGCGCCACCCGTTTCCTGCCGAAGGTCTCCAACCCGAACAAGCTGATAATAGTACAGTGCGGAGCCATAGTCATCGGTGTGGCGGCATTTTTCATCGCCTCCCTTATAGACCTTGACCGTTTCGGCGACCTTTGGCCCGTGGCCTATGTCCTCAACCTCGTCATGCTCCTCTCCCTGAAATTTCTCGGCGAGGGAGGCGAATCGACGGGCAACAACAGTTGGATACGCTTTGCCGGCATAGGCATACAGCCGGCCGAAATAGGCAAGCTGATATTCATTTTCACCTTTGCCAGACATATCTATGTCCTGAGGGACAGGCTGGATTCCCTCGCCGCCCTTATCCAGCTTAGCCTCCACGCCCTTGTCACCATCGGATTTATCTATATTTTTTCGGGCGATATGGGAATGTGCGTCGTATACCTTATAATTTTCGTCTTTATGCTCTTCGCCTCCGGCGTGCCCATGAAGCTTTTTATCCCCTTCTGCCTTTTAGGCTGTGGGGCGGCCGTGCCCCTTTGGATGTTCGGCCTGAAGGACTATCACAAGCTGAGGATTCTCGTTCTGTTCGACCCCGATCTAAGCCCCAAAATTGCCTATAACGGCCTCCAGAGCATGATAGCCGTCGGGGCCGGACAGCTTTTCGGATGCGGATATTTGCAGGGTTCACAGACACAGTACGGCGTGCTTCCGGCCAAGCACACCGATTTCATCTTTGCCTCCATATGCGAGGAATGGGGCTTTATCGGCGGCGTCACCGTCATAGCCGTGCTGACCCTCCTTGTCTGGCGCGTGCTGTATAACGCCTCGCAAGCCTATGACAGGTTCTCCTATCTGCTGTGCATAGGTGTCGGCGGTATGCTGATGGCCCAGGTGCTGATAAACATCGGTATGTGTCTCGGCATTATGCCGGTCATAGGCATAACCCTGCCCCTGACAAGCTACGGGGGCACCTCTGTGGTGACGACCTTTGCCGCCCTCGGCATAATATCGGGCATACATCTGAGGCAGAGGCCCGACAGGCTCAGATAAAAAACAACGCCCCGTGTTTTGCCACGGGGCTGTATATTATCCGATATTTATTTTGACTATCTCGCTGTTTGAGCCTATTCTGAGCCTCGGCCCCCACGTGCCGACGCCGCTGGAAACTATCATGGTGCAGTCGTCCTCGGTCTCTATGCCGTAGTGAAGCCTGTAAATTGATTTTGTCACCAGGTTAAAGGGGAACACCTGACCTCTGTGGGTGTGGCCGCAGAGGATAAGGTCGGCTCCGGCCGCCTTTTCCTCCTCAAAATCATATGGCTGATGGTCGAGCATGATGACATAGCTGTCGGGGTCGACCTTCTCGGTAAGCTGTGAGGGGGAAAGACGGGACGATATCCTGTCCTTGCGCCCGATTATCGTGACTCCGTCAAGCTCCACCGCCTCGTCCCTGAGAACTGTAACGCCCCAGCTCTCAAGCAGCTCGGCCGCCTCCCCCTCTTTCCCGGCAAAGCCGCCGTCATGGTTGCCGAGGCAGGCATAAACGCCCTTTTTGGCTTTCAGCTCCTTCATGGCGGCGCCGACGCCATCCCTGTCGTAAAGGCCGTCGGGGCCGGAATCGAAGATATCTCCGGCGATAAAAACGAAGTCGGGTTCAAGGGCGTTGACCCTCGCCACCGTTTTGGCGGCGTCGGAAGGGCCGATTATCTGCCCGAAGTGCAGGTCGGACAACAGCACGGCCGTCATCGGTCGGCTTCCCTCCACCTTATATTCCTTTATCTTTGTGTTGTACGCGGAAAAAGCCCCGTAGACTGTCATAGCAAAGGCCACGGCCAGCGCGACGAATGCTGCCATCTGTCCTCCCTTTCCCCTCGTGACAAGCGAACATAACGGCACAAGGATAAGCAAGAATATGTAGGCCGCGCCGAGATACCAGCCCCCTATCATATTCAGGGGCCTGTATATCTGCCTCGGCAGTCCCGGCAGAAGACTCGTGACGACAAAGAGAGAGGCCAGAACGCCGAACCCCACGCCCCATACGATTCCCCATCCCTTGGAGGCTATGCCAAGCCAGCGCCAAAGGCTCCGCGCTATGAAAATATTGCTCGTGATATACAGTGCCGCAACGGCCAGCATTATGGGTATCAATTTTATCATCCCTTTTAAATTATTTTACGGAGGAAAATATGGAAATATTCATGCCCTCTCTCCCCCATCTTGAGCTTTCGCCCCTGACACAGACCCTTATGTGGGCCTCCGAGGACGAGGAAGCCGTCAGGGGCCGCTCCTTCTTTTCGGAGGACGGGTCGGGCTATTCATTTAAAAAGCTTGACATATCCCTTTGCCGCTTCGAGCACTGCCGTCTTTGCGGATGCGACTTCGGCGGCGGACTTTTCACCGACGTGGTGTTCCAGAGCTGCGACCTTTCGCAGATAAGCATGAGGGAGGCCTATTTCAAAAGGTGCGTCTTTATCGACTGCCGCATGAGCGGCGCCGCCATGGGAGGCTGCGGCATGAGCAACCTGCTGTTTGAGGACTGCCTCCTCAGTTATGCCAACATGAACGGCGGCAGGCTGAGCCGCGTCATATTCCGCCGCGGCCCCATGAAGGACGCCGTTTTTACCGACGCAAAGCTCACCGAGGTCGAGCTTGACGAATGTGACATAAGCGGCGGCGATTTCATGCACGCCTCCCTTGAGGGCATGGATTTTACAAACTGCAATATCAGCGGCGCCCTCTTTGACATAAACCGCCTGCGCGGCGTCGCCTTTTCGCCCGAGCAGGCCGTCATGCTGATACGCACTTTGGGCATTATTGTCAAAGAATAGCCCGAACGATATAATTATACTATATAGAGTCCGCTCTATGTCAACAAAAAGCAGCCCCGAAAGGGGCTGCTTTTCAAAATTTTAAAACTTTGTTTAAAAATGTCCGTAATGGCCTCGCAAACCGTTACTCCGAACTTCCGCCCTTGACCTTAAGCATGGCCCAAGGAGGGGGGTGCAAGGGGGCCAAGATTTATTTTTGCTTTAAAACTATTATTTTACCTCGGCGTACATATCGACGATATGCTTGAGAATATTACAGCAGGTCTCCATCTCCTGAACCGACACATACTCATAGCGGCTGTGGGCATTGGCTCCGCCCGTACCGAGATTGGGACAGGGCAGGCCCATATAGGAGAGGCGGGCGCCGTCGGTGCCGCCTCTGGCGGCGACGGAAACCGGCTCGAGGCCCTCGGCGCGGATGGCGGCGTTGGCTATCTCGATTATCTCGGGATGCTCCATGACAGGCTCCTTCATATTGTAATAGGAATCCTGAAGGGTGGCGACTATCGTTCCCTCTCCGTACTTTTCGTTCATATAGGCGGCTATCTTTTCAAACCTCTGCTTTTTGCTCTCAAACTTTGCTTTGTCATGGTCGCGGATGATATATTCCATGACGGTGTGTTCCACGTTGCCGCTCATGCCGTTGAGGTGGCTGAAGCCCTCAAAGCCCTCGGTGAACTGGGGAGCCTCGTCCATGGGAAGCATGGAATGGAACTCCATTGCCATCCACAGGGAGTTCATCATGACCCCCTTGGCTCCGCCGGGGTGAGAGTTGGTGCCGTAGACGTCTATCTGAGCGGCGCAGGCGTTGAAGTTCTCATAGGACAGGCCGCAGGCCGGGCCGCCGTCGACGGTGAAGCCAACATCGGCGCCGAAAAGCTTGACGTCGAACTTATCGGCTCCCCTGCCAATCTCTTCGTCGGGGGTGAAGCCTATCTTTATCGCGCCGTGCTTTATTTCGGGGTGGTCGATATAATATTTCGCCATCTCAAGTATCTCGACGATGCCGGCCTTGTCGTCGCCGCCAAGCAGAGTCGTGCCGTCGGTGACGATAAGGGTGTGTCCGATGTGCCTCTCGTCGGGGGTCATGGTGATGTTCTTCTCTTTGTTGAGGACTATCTCGCCGCCCTTGTACTCTATTCGCGTCGGCTTTATGTTTTCGCAGGGCATATCTATGACGGTGTCCATATGGGCCACAAAGCCGACCGTGGGAGCGTCGCAGTTGCCCTCGACCGTGCCGTATACATAGCCGTTTTCATCCATAAAAGCGTCCTTTATGCCCATCTCTTTCATGTCCTCGACGATTATCTGACCGAGGACCTTCTGCTCGGGGGTGCTGGGGCAGGTGGGGGATTTAGGGTCGGAATTGGTGCCGACGGCCACATACTTCAAAAATCTTTCCATCATTGTCATGTTTCTTCTCTCCTTATAAATATTTTAAGGCTTTATTCTCCCAAAAGCTCCGCGAAATCGTCTATGGGCAGCTCTATCAGCGTCTCCCCTCCGGGGGCCGTATAGGCCGGCAGGGCCACATATAAAGTCTCGTTGTCAAAGGCGATATTGCCCATAAGCTTGTCGTCGCCGGAATTGTATATCCATGAGGTTGTGTATTTCCTCTCCCTGCTCCAGCTCTCAAGCAGGGCGTTGAGAGCCGTTTGGGCCTTTTCGGCGTCCTCGCCGAAGATATCCGAAAAACGGAGCTTCCAGCCTGTGACGGCGCTGAAGACCTCGCAATAATATGTCTTCTGCTCAGCTCCGAGGGAATCGACCCCCTCGTAGCTTCTCAGCACGCTTATGTATTCCTCGGGACAGTCAAGCAGGTTGTAGCCGAACTCGGTCTTTCTCAGGCCCTCGGTGGGCTTTTCCGCCACGATTCTGAAAAACCTGTCCTTGTCCCCAAGCATCTGCTCATACTCGTCCTGATAATAGTCGTTTATCTTCGACAGGACGGGGCTGTCGTTGTCGTTTTTAAAATAGGGGAACTCGGCGTGATATGCGGCCGTCTCGGCGCCGCTTGCATCGGTCAGGCTTTCGTCAATGACCAGTTTTTCCTTATCCAGCAGTAAAACGGGAGACAGGGTTTCGGCGTTCTCGACGGTCTGCAGCTTCTCCTCGCTCTGCTTCAGGCTCTCCCCGTCCTCAAAGCGCATCAGGGCGCATCCCGAGGCCGTTATCGTCATTGTCACGGCGGCCAGAGCCGCGGTAATTTTTATAATCTTCATATCCTCATCTCTTTTATCTCATGTCCCTGCATACAAAGGCTTATAAAATGCTCGAACAAAGGGGCAAAATCGGGGGTGCGGTCATCCCACATGATATTTGTCAGCCTTTCGGGATGGAACTGGGTGCCGAATATCGGCCTCGATTGATGCTCAAATGCCTCGCATATTCCCTCCACCGACCATGCCGTGGGCACAAGACCCTCGCCCAGCTCCCTGACCGCCTGGTGATGGGTGCTGTTGACTCTGAACTCACTGCCGAAAAGACGGCCCAGAAGGCTGCCCTCCCTGACGGTTATCCTGTGGCGGATGTCGATGTTCATATGCACAACCCCCATCTGCTCCACAAGGTCTTGATAAAGTCCTCCGCCGAGGGCCACGTTTATCACCTGAAAGCCGCGGCAAATGCCGAAAATGGGTTTGCCCCTGTCGTAAAACTCCTTAAAGAGCCTCAGCTCAAACTCGTCTCTTGTGTCGTCCCACCTGACGCTGTCGTTGAGCTTTTTCTCTCCCAAAAGGGCCGGGTTTATGTCCTCTCCCCCCGTCAGCAGCAGGCCGTCGCAAAGCTCGGCCATCTCGCAAACGCAGAGCTCGCTTGTCAGCAGGGGCACGCCGCCGGCCATAGCTATGGCTCTGGGATAGGACGAGGGAGAAACTATCTTTCTCTGTCCCGCCGCCCTCACATTTTTATCCGCCGTGCCGTCGCCGAAGGTGACAAGGGCGTCGGAGGTGTTTGTAACGCATATCAAAGGCTTTCCGCTTATCATAACTCTTCACTTCTTTCATTAAGGATAGTGAAACGCAATTATATAAAGGCATAAAGATATAATAGCAGAAAAACCGTACTCTTTCAATGTTTAATTGTAAACAGTGATATGGTATTGACATTTAGGCTGTAGTATATGTATAATAAAATCGTATGGGTAAATAAGAGTTTCTTTTGGCGCAATCATTCATAAGAGGTGAAACACTTGGATTTTCTTTCCTATCTGACCCTTGCCATCAAGTTTTTCGGCGGTCTGGGCATATTCTTCTTCGGTATGTCCACCATGAGCGCCGCCCTTGAGAAAATGGCCGGGGAAAAGCTGCAAAAGGCCCTTGAGGCCGTGACGGGCAACATCTTCAAGTCGGTTTTGGCCGGCGCGCTGGTGACGGCCATCATACAAAGCTCGACGGGCACAACCGTCATGGTGGTCGGTTTTGTCAACGCCGGCATAATGAAGCTCAACCAGGCCGTCGGCATCATTATGGGCGCCAACATCGGCACCACCATCACGGCCCAGATACTCAGCCTCGATTCGGGCGGCTCGGCCGGCAATATGCTGGCGCTGTTAAAGCCCTCGGTTCTCTGTTACATACTGCTTGCCATCGGCGCCATAACCCTCAGCTTTTCCAAAAAGAAAAAGGTGAGCACGATATGCGAGATAATCATCGGCGTCGGTCTGCTCTTCATCGGCATGACGACCATGGAGGGCGCCGTCAACCCCCTCAGCCAGCTCCCGGCCTTCCAGAGAGCCTTTATCGCCCTTAAAAATCCCCTGCTGGGCATAATTGTCGGCGCGGTCATAACGGCCATACTTCACAGCTCGGCCGCCTCCATCGGTATCCTTCAGGCGGCCGCCGCCACTGGGGCCGTATCATATGCCGCCGCCCTGCCCATAATCATGGGCCAGAACATCGGCACCTGCTGGACCTCCATCGAGTCCTCCCTCGGCGCCAATAAAAACGCCAAAAGGGCGGCCATGATACACTTTTATTTCAACATGATAGGCTCGCTCCTCTTTATCGCCGCCATCTATTCCATCAACGCCGTCGTCGGTTTCCCGTTCTGGGAGAGCGCCGTGACAAAATCGGGCATAGCCAACTTCCACACCCTGTTCAACGTATCTGTGACGCTGATCCTGCTGCCCTTCCGCAACAAGGTGGTGGCGCTGGCCGAAAAGACCGTGCGCTCCACCGAGGAGGAGCCGGAGGAGAAGCTGCTGGCCATACTCGATCCCCGTTTTTACGACACGCCGGCCGTCGCCCTTGAGCAGTGCCACAAGGTGATACGCACCATGGGCGAAATGGCCCTTGAAAACGTGCGTATAGTCATCAAGGGAATTGTCGACCACGAGGAGGTCGACGCCAAAAAGTTCACCTCCAACGAAGATTTCATTGACGTCTGCGAGGCAAGGGTCAACACCTACCTCCTGGGTATAAACGACAAGGACCTCTCGGAGATCAACCAACGCTCCTATACCGAGATAATGCACGCCGTGGGAGAGTTCGAGCAGATAGGCGACTATGCCGAGAACCTCTATGAGCAGTATAGCCATATCGTCGAAAGCGAGATAGTCTTTTCCGACGACGCCATATGCGAGATAGGCGTCATGGCCAACGCCGCCGAGGAGATAATATCCCTGACGGTCGAAGCCTTTGAGGGGGGCGACAGCTCGATAACCCAGAAGATAGAAGCCCTTGAGGAGGTCATCGACGCCCTCAAGGAGACCCTCAAGAGCAAGCACATCGCCAGACTTCAGGCCGGTCAGTGTACCGTCAAGAACGGCATCCCCTTCCTGGACATCATCCACCATCTGGAAAAGATTGCCGACCACTGCTCCAACATCGGCATCTATGTCATGATGTACACCGACAAGGCCAACAAGTTCGACACCCACGAATACCGCAAGGTGGTGGCCGAGGCCAACTCCAACCTGAGCGACCAATGGCAGAACTATTATGAGCGCCGCTATCTCGACATGATTCTCCTGCCCGACACTGTGGAGAAATAAAAAAATCCCCCCACGCGTAACGCGTGGGGGTTATTTTTTTATTCGTCTTTTTCCCCGTCGTCCTCTTTCGGCAGGACTTTGACGCCCAGCTTTGTTATTCGCAGGTCGTCCACCTCTTCTATCGTTATGACGAGGTTCTGATATTCAAAGCTGTCCCCCTTCTGGGGATAGCCGTCAAGCATCTCTATGGCCCAGCCGCCGACGGTGACATATTCCGTGTCAAAACGGTGGTCGCTCAGGTCGAAATACTCCAGAAAATCGTATATGGACATATCGCCCTCGGCGATATAGGTGTCCTCGCCCGTCTGGGTCATTTCCGGCTCTATCTCGTCGGTCTCGTCCCATATGTCGCCCACAAGCTCCTCCAAAGCGTCCTCCATGGTTACTATGCCCATGGTGCCGCCGTATTCGTCGACGACGATGGCAAGCTGGGTCTTGAACTTCTTGAGTTGGCTGACGACGGCCGGAAGCTTCATCGTCTTGGGGATATAACAGGGCGGCATGAGAATGCTCTCCACATCCTCAAAGGAGGGGTCGTCCACAAGGGCCTTGAAAAAATGGTCGACAAACAGCACGCCGAGGATATTGTCGGAGGTATCGCGGTAGACGGGTATCCTCGAATAAGGCGATTCAAAGACCCTCTGCTTTATCTCATCCATGCCGTCGTCGATATCTATGGCTATCATATCGACGCGCGGCGTGAGTATCTCCTGAGCCGTGATGTCGGAAAACTCAAGAGCCGACTGTAAAAGCTCGCTGTGGCCCTCGTCGATGACGCCCTCGCTCTCGATTATGTCTATTATGGAGGAAAGCTCCTCCTCGGTCACAGAGGGGACGTCCTCCCCTTTGCCCCATACCCTCTCGAAAACAGAAAGTACCTTCATGACGACGGCGCTTATCGGCCTGAATACCGTCATGACCAGCTTCAGGGGTCTTGCCACGGCCACCGAAAACTCGTCGCAGTTTCTCTTGGCTATTATTTTTGGGGCAATCTCTCCGAAAATAAGTATCAGCACCGTCATGACGGCCGTCGCCACGGCCGGGCCTTTTGAGCTGTTCTCGCCGAATATGGAAAGGGCGATGACGGTCGCAACCGACGAGGCGGCTATGTTGACAAGGTTGTTGCCTATCAGTATGGCCGAAAGGGCGTTGTCATAGTCCTCCGATATCTCATAGGCCGTTTTTCCCCTGCCTCCCCTTTCGGCCGCCTTTTTGAGCCTGACCTTGTTGGCCGAGGCGAAGGCTATCTCCGAGCCGGAGAAGAATGCCGAAAGAGCTATAAGCAGAACTATCGCAATATATGGCCAGTAGCTACTGTCCATGACTTAAAACCAACTCCTAAATTATATATTATTCCCCGTGGGCGCGCCAGGCGCGGTCAAGCACGCTGGCTTCCAGCATGGTTATGCGGTTGTTGTCCAGTCCCGTCACCGTCAGGCGCAGGCCGTCCTTTTCAAAGCTGTCGCCGACGGAGGGGATATTCTCAAAGACCTCCAAAGCCCACGCCCCGATGGTCTTGTGTTCGGTTTCCTCCTCGTCGTGGTCAAGCTCCATGGCCTCAAAGGCGTCATCGGCGAGGACGTCGGCGCTGATGCGGAAAACGTCCTTGCTGACGGGCACGATATCCTCCACCACGTCGTCGTCCTCGTCCCATATCTCCCCGACCAGCTCCTCAAGGATATCCTCGACGGTCACTATGCCGAGGGTGCCGCCGTAGTCGTCGGTTATGACGCACATATGGGTTTTTTGGCGGCTCATCTCGTCCAGCAGCTCGTGGACGTTGGTCTTTTTGTGGACGAAATGCACCTCGCTCAAAAGTGAGCCGAGGCTGACGTCTCCGCCCGTCAAATAGGCCTTTAAAAACTTTCGGGTTTGCAGTATCCCGATAATGTTATCTATAGTATCGCGGTAGACAGGTATGCGCGAGAACTTCTGGCTTGTAATGACCTCCAGTATCTCCTCCGTAGTGCTGTCGATATCGAGGGCCACCATATCCACTCTCGGGGTGAACACATCCTGCACCGTCGTATCTCCGAAATCAAGTGCCGACTGCATAAGCTCGCTCTTCTCGCTGTCTCCCTCAAAGCCGCCCTCTTCCTCCATCGTCTCGATTATCTCGTGGAGTTCTTCCTCGGTTACGGTCGGCTTTTCGGGGCCGCCGAACAGTCTGGAAATCACGGCGCTTACGGAATTGAAAAGGAAGCTCAGGGGCGAGAAAAGCTTAATCAAAAGGGTCATGGAGCCGGAAAAAGCCAACGCCAGCTTTTCGCTCTTCTCTCCGGCAAAGCTTTTGGGAAGCATCTCGATAAACAAAAACACAAAGACGGTCGACAGAACCGTCGTCACGGGCACCGACGACGCCCCCCACAGTCTTGTGGAAATCATCGTCACTATCGAGGCGAAAGCGATGTGGGTTATGTTGGTGCCTATCAGCATGGTGATGAGCGCCCTGTCGAAATCATCGGCGATCCTCATGGCTCGCCTGGCCCCCGGCATACCGCCCTCGGCATAGCTTCGTATCCTGATTTTGTTCATGGATGAGTAGGCTGTCTCGGCGGCCGCGAAATAGGCTCCGCCAAGTCCCAGCAAAAATAGCAGGAGGTAGACTGAACTACCGCTACTGTCCATAGAAAAATACCATCTCCTAAAAATGTTTTTGCGTATAGACTTACACAATTTAGATTATACATATATCCGGCGCAAAAATCAAGACATAATAAAAAAGGGGAAGCCCACGTTTTCACGTGGGCTTCCCAAAACAAAGAGAAAGAAAAATAAATGTTTATCTGAAACATCCATTTTCAATTTTAATTATACAGGAAACAAATCTATTGTCAAGAACTTTTTAAAATTTTAATTCTCTCTCCAGTAAACATCCTCAAACCTGACGGCACCCGAGGCCGACACCTTGAAGCCGCTCAGGCCCGCGTCGGCCGCCCTTATGACCTCGGTCTGATAAAGGGGGGCGTGGGGACACAGCCCGTTTATATACTCTATGACCTGTCTGAAGCTCTCTTCCCTCTCCCCGTCGTCGAGCTGGGTCTTGCTCAGGTCTATCAGCCCGTCGATATATCCGTCATTTATACGGGCCAGATTGGCGGCGTCGATGGCGCTCGAGTGATAGAAGCCCGAGAGGAACATACAGAGGTTGTTTGAGGTGTAACCGGCGATGGAGGTCTCATAATCGCCGCTCATGATGGCCGAAAGCTGGGTGGCGTAATCCATATTCTCTATTTCCATTGTTATGCCTATCTCGGCCAGCTCGGCCTGAATGACCTCGGCCGTGCGGCGCGCCGTGTCGCTCGGCACTATACAGGAGAAAACAAGATTTTCCGTGTCGACCCCCGAGGCGGCCAGATACTCCTTGGCCTTTTCCACGTCATAGCCCTGCGCGCCGACATCGGAATATCCCCCGTAAGTATCGGGAGCGTGGGCCGCGTTGGGCGCCCCCTGACCGTTGCAGGCCACCGTTATGACGGCCTGCCTGTCGATGGCGGCGTTTACCGCCCTGCGGAAGTCTATGTTATTGAAAGGATACACCTCGTTGTTCATGGCGAAGAAATTGAGCCTTGTGCCGCCGACCCTGTAAACGGCAACATCGGCGTTTTCCTCAAGACGGGCCACATCGTTGGACTCCACCTCGATGATGACGTCGGCCTCGCCGGCCTCAAGAGCTATCGTTCTTGATGAGCCCTCGGGCACGACCTTCCATGTCATGCGCTTTATATGGGGGCGGTGGGCCGCGTTAAAATAATCATCATTGGCTTCAAACTCTATGCTGTCTCCCAGCACGCGGTTTACAAACTTATAGGGGCCGGAGCCTATGGGCTGAACGGCAAAATCGTGTCCCTCGTCGATGAGCTTTTTGGGAACAATCTTTATGCCGGCCATGTTGTAAAGGGTCATGGAGCAGGGGCCGTCGGTGGTGACCGTCAGAGTATAATCGTCGTCCGCCGTTATATCCGTCCAGAAGGAGGTATAGTCGATCGTTGTGGGGAATGTTTTGGCGTATTCCATGGAAGCCTTGACGTCCTCGGCCGTCATATGCTCTCCGTCGTGGAAAAGGACGTTTTCAAAGATTTTGAAGGTCCATGTGTTTCCGTCGTTTGTCCAGCTCTCGCAGAGCTGAGGAGTCGGCTCGAGGGTGTCGGCGTCGATATCGAACAGCTTGTCAAAGACAAGGGCGTTCATATATCCGGCCGTCACCGATTTGTGGTCAAAGGGATGGAGGGTGGGAGGCTCGCTCTCCGTGACGATGACGATATCGTCCCTAACCTCTGTTTCGGGCGCCGCCTCGTCCTTTTCGGCCTCTCCGTTCATAACTCCGCTGCACGCCGTGAACAGCACCGCCGCCGCCAGCGCGATGATGACGGCCCTTTTTCTCTGCTTTTTCATTGTTTTTCACCTCATATTGTTTTTTCGGAATGTGTCAAGGGAGAATGAAAAACAAAAAGGCCTTCATCCGTAAAAGGATGAAGGCCAAAAAAGCTTTCACAACCACCTGTTACGACATTCCATCAAATGCCTTTCCCGTAACGGGGGAATACCGTCGGCGCCTACTCGGTTCGGGCCGCGACTCGGGAGGGAGTTTCGTCCCATCCTCCGCTATCGGGCTTCCACCGCCCCCGACTCGCTGTGAACATCAGGTGAGATTACTTTCTCTGTCATCGTCTTTTGTTTATTGACGTGACCTATTATATCACAAGTAAATCTATTGTCAAGAACTTTTTCAAAATTTAATTTTCTTTCCAATAAACATCTTCAAACCTGACCGTGCCTGAGGCGCCAACCGTCACTCCCTCAAGTCCGGCGTTATAGGCTCTCGTCACCACCGATTCATAAAGGGGCACATAGGGGAAGAGTGCGTTTATTTTTGCCGTAACCTGAGCGTGGGTGGCCTCGTTTTCGGCCGCGTCGGTCTGGGTCATGGCCAGGTCAATCAGGCTGTCGACCTCGGCGTCGGCGCATCTGGCCTGATTGGCGGCGTCGAGAGCGGAGGAATGGAAGGTTCCCTTGAGGTATCTGTCAAGACAGACGGCGGTATAGCCGGTTACTCCCACCTGATAGTTGCCGCTCATTATGTCGGAAAGCCACGCGGCATAATCCATGCTCTCGATGGTCATAGTGAGGCCTATCTCGGCCAGATATGCCTGAATGACCTCGGCGGCCCTGCGCGCCGTATCGTTGGAGACGATACAGGAGAAGGTCAGCCCCTCGGTATCGACGCCCGAGGCGGCCAGATACTCTTTTGCCTTTTCAGGGTCGTACCCCTCGGCATTTTCCTGAGACGAGCCGGGGAAAACGCCGGGACACATACCGACGGCCGTTTTGCCCTCGCCGTTGAGGGCCACCGTCAGCACGGCTTCCCTGTCTATGGCGGCGTTGACCGCCTTGCGGAAATCTATGTTATTGAAAGGATACACCTCGTTGTTCATGGAGAAATAATTCATTCTGGAGCCGCTGACCGTTCGGACGGTTATGGCAGGGTCGTCCTTCATGCGCGCGACGTCGTTTGTCTCCACCTCCACGACAAAGTCGACCTCTCCGGCCTCAAGGGCTATCGTCCTCGATGACCCTTCGGGGATGATTCTCCATGTCATGTTTTTTATTTTGGGCTGATGGGCCTTGTCGAAATAATTTTCAAAGGCCTCGAACTCCACCCTGTCTCCAAGGCTCTGGCTGACGAACTTATATGGGCCGGAGCCGACGGGGTTAAGATTGAAATCATTGCCGCTGTCTATAAGTGCCTTCGGCACCACCTTGAGGCTGGCCATGTCGAGCAGTGTCAGCGCGTAGGGGCCGTCGGTGGTGACGGTGAGGGTGTATTCGCCCGTGACCTCTATATTTGTCCAGAATGAGGAATAATGCTTGGTGGTGGTGTAATTACGGGCGTATTCCATGGAGGCCTTGACGTCCTCGGCCGTCATATGACTTCCGTCGTGGAAAAAGACGTTGTCATATATCTTAAAGCTCCATGTGACGTCGTCAAGCTGGCTGTATTCGCTGCAAAGGTCGGGCACGGGCTCCAGCGTTGTGGGGTCGGTCCTGAAAAGGGCGTTATAGGTCAAAGTGTTCATATACCCGGCCGTCACCGATGTGTGGTCGAAGGGATGGAGGGTGGGTGCCTCGCTCTCCATGGCGATAACTATGTCCTCCCTCTTTTGGGTCTCGGGAGCGGAAGGCTCGGCGTTGTTTTTCACTTCCTCGCCGCTGACGCTACTGCAGGCGGCAAATAGGGCGGCCACAGTGGCCAGCGCCAGAAGAAGGGCCGAAAACTTTTTGGTTCTCGCATTCTTTTTCATTGTTTTTCACCTCGTATATTTTTCTCGGAATGTGTCGGAGAATGAAAAACAAAAAAGACGTTCATCCGTAAAAGGATGAACGCCTGCAAAGCCTTCATAACCACCCGTTACGACATTCCATCAAATGCGTTCCCTGTAACGGGGGAAACCCGGCGGCGCCTACTTTGTTCGGGCCGCGACTCGGGAGTGATCTTCAACAGCTTTTTACTCGTGCCGGGCTTCCACCGCCCCCGGCTCGCTGAGACTTTCAAACAGTGTTTACTTTCTCCGTCAATGTCTTTGTTATTAACTTCGAGATATATTAAAGCACAGAAAAAGTTTATTGTCAAGAGGTTTTTTAAAACTTTTTTCTATTTATATTATGCCTTGTCCCCATTTCCGCCATGTGATAGAATTATAATATCAAATAATAGCGAGGTCGAGCAATGAACTGGACAATGAAAACCTTTGACGAGCTGACAAACCGCGAGCTTTATGCCATACTCCGCCTGAGAAATCAGGTGTTTATCGTCGAGCAGGTGCCCTATCAGGATTTGGACAGGCTGGATTTTGAGGCCCTGCACCTCTTTTCTCTCGACGAAGAGGGCGAGGCCGTGGCCTATATACGCATATTCCCGAAAGGCGTGGCCTTCGAGGCGGCGTCGGTGGGCCGCGTGTGTGTCCGCGCCGACAAGAGGCGTCAGGGCATCGCCGCCGAGATGCTGGATCTGGCCCTCAAGCACCTTGACGAGGTCATGAAAGAGCCGCTTTGCCACATATCGGCCCAGAGGTATCTTGTGGATTTTTACGCCGGTCGAGGCTTTGTCCCCGTGGGCGAGGGCTACCTTGAGGACGGTCTGCCCCACATCGGCATGGAACGAAAAAGGCCCGAAAAATAATAAAAAGCTCCGTGATTTCTCACGGAGCTTTATTTATAATTGCTTTTATCAATCGGGCAAACTGCTGGCCCACTTATAGTTGCTGTAACAGTTTTGGCACATATTTGTTTTTCTTATACTGCGCTTATTGGCGCTGTCCGCATATGTGCGGTCGCAAGACAAGCAGGTATTTGTACTGGTGGAGGAACCGCCTCCTATTCCACCAAAAATAAGAGAATAAAAGAAATATATAATAGCCAAAAAAGTTATCAATGTGAGTTTATCTTTCATACTTATCCCTCTCTTTCTTTCATTATACAATCCGAGCAAGATTTATCACACACAAACTCGTTGGAAGAAATATATTTTCCCAATTCCGTGCAAACGGAGAAGCCGTGCGCCTCCGCGCAGTGGTGACAAATAGGCTCGTCCTCTGTTGTGTTGTATGATAAAATAATACTGGTGTTGCCGATAGACGGCAAGCGGTTAGTTCCCCTGTTTTGTCAGGGGCGCTTCTTGCCCCCTGATTCTGCGAAAGGGGGGTTGACAATGGTTACATATTCTGACCTTATACAAGTGGGTATTTTAATCGTTGGAATTATCAGCCTGTTTATACAGGTATATAAAAAAAGTAACCGCCACACCCTCTCACAGATTGGCGATTACTTCAAACATCATGTAGTGGGCTAACCGTTTGTCCGGCAACACCCTTGTTTATATATCAAGTATAATTCACAAAAGATAAAATGTCAATCGGGAAGTCTTTTGACTTCCCGATTTTTTCAGCTCCCTGTTTTACAGCGTTCTCAACGCGTCGACAAGCTCGGTCTTTCCCACCGTTTTCTCGTCCTTCTGCTTGAGTATTCTGGCCGGCACTCCGCCCACGACGACGTTCTCGGGCACATCGTTTATGACGATGGAGCCGGCGGCCACGACCGAGTTTTTGCCCACGCGGCAGCCCTCGATAACGACGGCGTTGGCCCCGACGAGGACGTTGTCCTCAATTATAACGGGGGTGGCGCTGGCAGGCTCGATAACTCCGGCCAGTACGGCTCCAGCGCCGATGTGGCAGTGCTTGCCGACGGTGGCGCGTCCGCCGAGAATGGCGCCCATATCTATCATGGTGCCCTCGCCGATGACGGCGCCGATATTGATGACGGCACCCATCATAATAACGGCGTTGTCCCCTATCTCCACCTGCTCGCGGATGACGGCGCCCGGCTCGATACGGGCGTTTATCTCCTTCATATCCAGCATGGGAATGGCCGAGTTGCGGCGGTCGTTCTCGATGACGATATCCTCTATCCTGTCGGCGTTCTTTTCCAGAATGGGCTTAAGCTCCTTCCAGTCGCCGAAAACTATCTTGTCCTTATCGCCGAAAACCTTGGCCGAGCCATAGTCTATGGCGCTCTTTTCCTTGACATAGAGCTTGACGGGGGTCTTTTTCTCCGATGTGGCGATATAATTTATAATTTCCTGAGCGTTCATGGCTGTACCTCCAAAACTATTTAAAAGATTAAATCTTCAATGGTGTAGAATCCCTTGGGCTTTCCCTGTATCATCTGAGCGGCCTTTATGGCTCCCGTGACAAATATGCGGCGGCTGGTGGCCCTGTGGGTCAGCTCTATCGTCTCGTCCTCGCCGTAATAGCCGACGATATGCTCTCCGGCCATATTGCCTCCCCTGCGCGAGAGCATTCCTATCTCCTTTTGGCCACGTTTGCCCGTGACCGAGTGACGGTCATAAACCCTTGTCATCTGTCCGTCGGGGTCGATGGCGTCGGCCAGCAGATAGGCCGTGCCCGAGGGGGCGTCGACCTTCTGGTTGTGGTGGCTCTCCAATATCTCGATATCAAAGCTGTCGCGGAGAACGGGAGTTATCATCTCAAGGGCCTTTTTCAGCACGGCGACTCCGAGGGAATAGTTGGCGGCGTGTATGACGGGAGCATATTCTGCCAAAGCCCTGACGCGAGCTTTTTGCTCCTCCGTGTGTCCCGTACAGCCGCAGATATAGGGCGAGCCTGTGCGCTTTATGAAGGCCTCGACGTCGTCAAGGGCGGCCGGAGAGGAAAAATCCAGCACGGCGTCAAAATATCCAAGGCTTTTGAGGTCGCCTATATTATCGATATCTATAATCGCACCGACCTCCATACCGGCGTTTTTCGCCGCTTCCTCAAGCATTTTGCCCATGCGGCCGTAGCCGACTATCATTATCTTCATATCAGTCCGCTCTCCTTCATTATCTCGGCAAGTTTACGGCAGTTCTCGTCGCTCATGGGATAAAGGGGCAGGCGGTACTCGCCCACATTCATGCCCATAAGGTTCATTGCCGCCTTGACGGGGATGGGGTTGACCTCCATAAAGAGGGCGTTTATCAGGGGCAAATAGTTAAGCTGTATCTTTCGGGCGCGGTCGAGGTCGCCGCTGAGCCATGAGACCACCATCTCGTGGCACTCGGCCGGCATGACGTTGGCGTAAACCGATATGACGCCGCTTCCGCCCAGAGACATGATGGGCAGCACCTGGTCGTCGTTGCCGCTGTAAAGGGCAAAGTTCTCGCCCACATACCTTGCCACCTTGGCGGCGTAGCCGATATCGCCCGAGGCCTCCTTGATGCCCATGATGTTGGGATGGACGCTGAGGCGGCCGACGACGCTTTCGGGTATGGAACAGCCCGTGCGGCCGGGGACGTTATAGAGAATACAGGGGATGTTTACCCCGTCGGCCACGGTTTTGAAATGGCGGTACATTCCCTCGGGGTTGGCCTTGTTGTAATAGGGTGAAATAAGCAGCAGGCCGTCGGCGCCCAGCGCCTGATACTCGAGAGATTTCTCCAGCATGGCTGATGTGCTGTTGGAGCCGCTTCCGGCGATGACGGGCACCCTGCCGTTTACCTTCTCCACGGCGTATTTGACGACCGAGGCCGCCTCCTCGTGGCTCATGGTCACCGATTCGCCTGTCGTGCCCAGCACAAGTATGCCGTCGGTTCCCTTTTCTATGTGCCACTCTAAAAGCTCTCCCAGCTTGTCAAAGTTTATCTTTCCGCCCTCGTCGAAGGGTGTTATAAGGGCGACTATCGAACCTTGCAGCTTCATCTCTTCCTCCTATTCCTCACACAGCTCAAAGGCCTTTGTCAGCGCGTCGCAGGCCTTTTGCAGATTTTCCTTATCGACTGTCACCGAGATGGATATCTCGGAGGTCGTTATCTGATAATGGTCGATGCCGTTTTCAAAAAGGGTGGCCAGAGCCTTGGCGGCCACGCCGCTGTGGGTGGCCATGCCGGCTCCCACAAGGGATATCTTGGAAAGTCCGTAGCGCATATCGCACCCGTCAAAGACGCTCTCGCCCCTTGCGGCCTCCAGCTCCTCGGCGCTCTCCTTTGTACAGCTGAAGGAGAGCAGGGCCGTTTTGTCATCCAGCAGCTGCTGAGATATCATGTCGATATTTATGTTCATATCGGCGATTTTAGAGAAAACGCGGCTGACCGTGCCCTTTTCAAAGGGGCATTTGACGCTTATCATGGCGCAGTCCTCTATGACGCCGATGCCTGTCACGGCCATATCTTCAAAATAATCGTTCACTACATAAGTCCCCTTTGTCTTGTCTTTTTCCATCGAGCGTCCCAAAAAGAGCCTGACGCCGTATTTTTTGGCTATCTCCACGCTTCTTGTCTCCAGAACCCCGGCGCCGAGGGCGGCCAGCTCCATCATCTCGTCGCTTGTTATAACGTCCAGCTTTCTCGCCTTTGGACAGCGTCGGGGGTCGATGGTGTAAACGCCGTCGACGTCGGTGTATATCTCGCAGTCCCAGCCCAGCTTGGCGGCCACGGCGACGGCCGTCGTGTCGGAGCCTCCGCGGCCGAGGGTGGTAATATCTCCGCTGCGGCTTATGCCCTGAAAGCCGGTTATGACAGGCACGGCCCCACGGGCTATTATATCCTCAAGCCTGCGGCTGTCGATGTCGAGAATTGTGGCCTGAGAATGGAACTCGTCGGTCAAAAATCCGCACTGGAAGCCGGTCAGTGACACGGCCTCGACCCCTCTGGCCTGAAGGGCCATGGCCAGCAGGGTGACCGTCGTCTGCTCGCCCGTCGACATGAGGGAATCAAGCTCTCTCTTGCTGGGGCTGGGCGAAATGGCCTTGGCCATCTCTATAAGGCGGTCGGTCGTCTTGCCCATGGCGCTGGCGACAACGGCGATGTTGTTGCCGGCCTTTTTTATCTCGGCCACGCGGTCGGCCACCTGATTTATCTTTTCAATAGTGGCGACGCTGGTGCCGCCGTATTTATGTACTACATTCATAAATGTCACCTCATGTTAAGCAAGGGTTTGTGAATGTATGATACCACGATTTGAAACGAATTGCAATATTCCCCACGCCGTTTCAGGCCTCAAAGGGCTTTTCCGGCCGCAAGAAAGCACTTTTTGCAACATTCAAAGCATTTTCCGCAATGCCGCGGGCTTTCAAAACGCCCGTTGGTCTGCTATAATCTTATCATCAAACAAAAGGAATGATGAATATGCCCATATCGCTTGAACGTCTTACGGCCCGACGCAGGGAATTGCACCGCGTTCCCGAGCTTGACAAAGACCTGCCCGAGACCCTATCCTATATAAAATCACAGCTTGAGACGCTGGCATGTCATGTGTTTTCCCCATGCCCCTCGACAGTCTGCGCCTATTTTGACTTCGGCAAAAAAGACGCGGCGGCCTTCCGCTCCGACATGGACGCTTTACCCGTCGTGGAAAAGACGGGACGGGATTTCTGCTCCCTTCACAAGGGCAAAATGCACGCCTGCGGCCACGACGGACATATGGCCATGCTCCTTGAGCTGGCCGAGCTTGTGAATGAAAGCCGCGAGCTGCCCCACAACGTCCTGCTGATATTTCAACCGGCCGAGGAGACCACGGGAGGGGCAAAGGAGGTATGCCAAAGCGGCATATTTGAAAAATACAATGTGAAGCATATCTTCGGAATGCACCTGTGGCCGGCGCTGCCGGCCGGAAGGGCCGCCTCCAAAAGGGGGGATATGCTGGCGCGCAGCAGCGAGGTGACGGTTGAAATCACAGGCAAAAGCTCTCACATTGCCCGTGCCTTCGAGGGCAGGGACGCGTTATTGTCGGCCGTTCTGTTTATACAAAAGGCCTATGACATGGCTGAAAACGAGGTGGAAAGGGGCCAAAACCGCCTTTTGAAGTTCGGAAAGCTGGAAAGCGGCACGGCCAGAAACGCCATCAGCGCCGACAGCCTTATTTTGGGCAGCCTGCGCTCCTTCGCGCCCACCGTCTTTGACTTTATGCGCCGCCGCCTTTATGAGATAGCGTCCGAGGTCTCGGACATGACAGGCTGTCGGATAAATGTCGATATAAACGAGGGATACCCTGCCGTCATAAACGACGACGGTCTTTTCACCGCCGTCGAGGCTCACGGCGTCGATTTCGACAGGCTTAAGGAGCCGTTTATGATAGCCGAGGACTTTTCATATTACGGGCTGAAGGTTCCCTCGGTATTCTTCCTGCTGGGGACGGGAAGCGACGAGCCTCTCCACTCCGACCGCTTCGATTTTGACGAAAAAGTGCTGGTCTCGGTGGTCGAGCTGTTCGAAAAACTGCTCACCCTCTGAGAGAGTTTACAAACCTTTCGAGGCGGTCCATGCCCTCCTTAAGCTCCTCATCGCTGTAGCTGTAGGATATCCTGACGCAGTTGTCGGCCCCGAAGCTGACCCCCGGCGTGACGGCCAGCTTGCCCTCGTGGAGCAGGCGCGTGGCAAAGGTCATGGAATCCATGCCGAAGCCCGAAATATCGGGGAATATGTAGAAAGCGCCCTCGGGCTTGTTGACAGGCAGGCCCATGGCCGTTATCCTGCCGTAGACATAGTCGCGGCGCTTGCGGAAAGCCTCTATCATGGGCGAGGGGTCGTAATTCAGCGCCTCGACACAGGCGTTCTGAACAAAAGAGGAGGCCGAGACGACCATATACTGGTGTATCGTCTCCAGCTTCTGCTTGACGGGCAGGCCGCACATGAGATATCCCACCCTCCAGCCCGTCATGGCATAGGGCTTGGCGAAGCTCTGGATGACAAACATCCTGTCGCGGAACCGGCGGTAGGAGGAAAAGCTTTTATAATCATCCTTATACACAAGCCTGCTGTAGACGTCGTCGCAGAGAATGAACATCTTTTTATCGGCCAGAACGTCGGCCAGCATATCAAGGGTCTCGTTAGTATAGATACAGCCCGTGGGGTTGTTGGGTGAGGTCAGGATTATGGCCTTGGTCTTGGGGCTTATGGCCCTTTCAAGCCTCTGCCTCGTTATCTGAAAGGCCGTGTCCCCCGTCTCCAGCGGCACGGGCACGCCGCGGCAGAGCTTGACGGCCTGCTCGTAAAGCACATATCCGGGCATGGGGATGATGACCTCGTCTCCAGGGTTTATGATGCCGAAAAGAGCGGTGAACAGGGCCTCGGTGGCCCCGATGGTCAGTATTATCTCGTCGGGGGAATAGTCGAGGCCGTTGTGCTTTCTTTCAAACTCGGAAATAGCTTTGCGGAGAAAGAGCTGGCCGTTATTTTCGGGATAGTGGGTCAGGTTGTTGTCCAAATCCTCCTTGGCCCTCTCCTTTATTACGTCGGGAGTGTTGAAATCAGGCTCGCCAAGGGTGAGGAACATACAGCCCTCCACGGTTTTGGCCATACGCGTAAACTCCCTTATGCCGCTTTTTTGTATATTTTCAAGCGCCGAGTTTAAATACTCTGTCATAGTCTCCTCCTTTTCCCCTCAAAATCTTCGATTTATGCGGGGCCCCGTTTTTTAAATAGATTTTCGATAAATGAATTATCGAAAATCGCCGTCTCCGGCCTTATGGCCTGCGACAGTACGCCGGACTGCCGGCGAGGGCGTCACAAGACGCCCTGAAATATATTTCTTTTATTATATCATAATTATTTTATATTTACCAACCTATAATTCTATGGTATGATTTTAGGCAAGGTAATTAAATTATTACAGCTTCCTACGCGGACTCCGTCCGCATAGGCAACCCCTCAGTCTGCTTGGCAGACAGCTCCCCCTACACAGGGGAGCCAAGGGCGAAATGCAGTTCAAATAAAAAGGAGAATGAAAAATGAAGCAGCTTCCATTCACCCGTCAACAGCTTGAAGAGATAACAAAGCAGTTCCCCACACCCTTTCACATATACGACGAGGCCGGAATAATAAAATGCGTCAGGGATTTATATGATGCCTTTTCGTGGAACAGGGGCTTTAAGGAGTATTTTGCCGTCAAGGCCTTGCCCAACCCCTATATCCTCTCCGTTTTAAAATCTCTCGGCTGCGGCGCCGACTGCGCCTCGGCGCCCGAGCTTACGCTGGCTCGCGCCTCGGGGATAACGGGAGACGGCATAATGTTCAGCTCAAACGACACCCCCGCCGACGAGTATAAATACGCCGCAGAGCTGGGGGCCATTATAAACCTCGACGACATATCCCACATATCCCTGCTGGAACAGCTCGACGTCATGCCCGAAAGGGTGTGCTGCCGCTATAATCCGGGCAACGCCTTCTCCATGACAAACGACATCATGGGTCATCTGGCCGATTCCAAGTTCGGCATGACAAAACCCCAGCTTTTCGACGCCATGGCCATACTCAAAAGCCGCGGCGTAAAACACTTCGGCATCCACGCCATGCTTGTCAGCTCGGCCATGGAGACCGAATATTATCCCCGTCTGGCGCGCAGCCTTTTCGAGCTGGCCGTGGAGGTCAAAAACAAGACGGGGGTCGAGGTGGATTTTCTGAACCTTTCGGGCGGCCTGGGCATTCCCTATTATCCAGACCAGGAGCCGATAAATATCTCCCTCATCGGCCGCCTTGTCAGGGAGGAATATGACAGGATAATCGCCCCGACCGGCATGGAGGTTGCCATTTTCACCGAGCTGGGCCGCTATATCACAGGCCCCTACGGCTATCTTGTCTCCCGTGTGCTGCACAAAAAGCAGATATATAAGAATTATATCGGTCTTGACGCCAGCGCCGCCAACCTCATGAGACCGGCCATGTACGGCTCCTACCATCACATAACAATCATGGGCAAGGAGGAGGCCCCCTGTGACCATCTTTACGATGTGACAGGCTCCCTCTGCGAGAACAACGACAAGTTTGCCGTCGACCGCCTGCTTCCCGAAGTTCAGGTGGGCGACCTGGCCGTCATACACGACACGGGCGCCCACGGCCATTCCATGGGCTATAACTACAACGGCAAGCTCCGCTCGGCCGAGCTGCTTTTAAAGACCGACGGCACTGTACAAATGATACGCCGCGCCGAAAGGGACGCCGACTATTTTGCCACCCTTGATTTTTCATCCTATTTCAAAGATCTGTGCGATTAGGAGGTACACAATGAAAAAATACAATGTCGCCATTCTCGGCGCCACCGGCGCCGTGGGGCAGGAAATGATGAAGATACTGGCCGAGAGGGATTTCCCCCTTGGCGAGCTGCGTTTGCTTGCCAGCCGAAACAGCGCCGGAAAAAAGGTTATGTTCAAGGGCGAGGAAATAACCGTTGCCGAGGCCGCAGATAATGCCTTTGACAATATTGACATAGTCCTCGGCGCCGCCGAAAACGATATTTCCAAGGCCTTTGCCCCGGCAATAAAAAAGGCCGGAGCCGTGTATATCGACAACTCCTCGGCCTTTCGCCTCGACCCCGACGTCCCTCTGGTCGTGCCCGAGATAAATCCCGACGATGCCCTCAGGCACAACGGAATTATTGCCAACCCCAACTGCTCCACCATAATCGCCCTTATGGCCCTCTATCCCATTGCCGCCATATCCCCCATCAAGACCATCGTGGCCTCCACCTATCAGGCCGTGTCGGGTGCCGGCGTCGGCGGCATGAGGGAGCTTGACGAACAGGCAAGGGCTATTGTGAATGGCGAGCCTGTCAAAACAAACACCTTCCCCTATCAGATAGCCCGAAACCTTATCCCCCAGATAGGCGGTTTTAATGACAACGGCTATACCTCCGAGGAAATGAAAATGCAGAACGAGGGCCGCAAGATACTCCACGCCCCCGATATGACCGTCTCCTGCACCTGCGTGCGCGTGCCCGTGGCCCGCAGCCATTCGATATCCATTGTGGCCGTCACCGAAAGGCCCGTCTCTCCCACGGAGGCCTCGGCCGCCATAGCCAAGGCCAAGGGGGTCAAGCTTGTCGACGACCCCTCAAGGCTCATATATCCCATGCCCCTTGACACAAGCGACCAAGACCTTGTCTATGTCGGCCGCGTCCGCCGCGACCTGACAAATCCAAACGGCCTCAACCTCTGGTGCTGCGGCGACCAGATACGCAAGGGGGCCGCCACCAACGCCGTGCAGATAGCCGAGCTTTTTTCCCCGAAAAATTAGTCAATTTTGCGGGGGGCCCATTTAATTAAATTGATTTTGCCGAAGTGAATGCGGCAAAATCGTTACGCCGCACTTGCGGCGAGGGCGTCATAAAACGGCCCAAAGTTGTGCAAAAACAACTTTTCATTAAATAAAACATAAAGAAAGCCTCGCCATGGAAAACCATGGCGAGGCTTTTTTTATTTGTCCCGGTTCTCCTCGCCCCATATGCAGAGCCTGTCAAGAACATCCATAAGGGAGCGGCCCCTGTCGCTCAGGCTGTACTCCACCTTTGGCGGTATTTGGGGGTATTCCTTCCTGACAATAAGCCTGTCGGCCTCCAGTTCCTTGAGCTTGTCGCTCAGGGTCTTGTCGGACACCCTTTTCAGATATCTTTTCATCTCGTTGAACCTGACCGTGCCAAACTCCATCAGGCAGTAAAGAATGACCATTTTGTGCTTGCCCGATATCAGGGAGAGGGTATAGCTGAAACCCGCGTCGTCAAAATTGGCGTCCTCGATATATCTCTTTATCATTTTACGCTTTCCTTTTTAATAGTATATATTTTTAAAAATAGTACTTGTAATTCTTCCGTTATTATCTATAATTATAGGCATAAGACAACTTTTGTCAAGCTATAAAAAGCGAGGTAATCACTATGAGAAAGAAACTTGAAATCACCGAGGGCATTTACCCCATGCCTGTTTTGATGGTGGCCGCCTATAACGACGACGGCACAGTAAACGTCATGAACGCCGCCTGGGGCACAATGCAGGCCAGAGACCATGTGGCCCTCCAGCTTGGCAGGAACCACAAGACGGTCAAGAACATTGAAAAGAGGGGCGCTTTCACCGTCAGCATTGCCGACGCCGCCCATGTCGTCGAGGCCGATTTCTTCGGCGTGGCCTCGGGAAATCAGGTGGCCGACAAGCTGGGCATGGCCGGAATGACCTCAGGCAAGGCCGAAACGGTCGACGCGCCTGTTATCAACGAGTTCCCCCTCTGCCTTGAATGCCGCTTTGTCGAATATCAGGAAAACGAATACGGCGTCGGAGTCATCGGCAAGGTGCTGAACGTCACGGCCGACGAAAAGGTCATGAGGGACGGCAGAGTAGATATGTTGCTGGTCAACGCCATCGCCTTCGACCCCTATACCCACGGCTATTACAAAGTCGGCGAAAGGGTCGGCGAAGCCTTCAAGGACGGCCTTAAGCTGAAAAAGTAAAACAATACAATCAAACCGCCTCGGGTTTTTCGTCCCGGGGCGGTGTTTATGTTGACAACAATTTTTTATTCTGCTAACGTGGTTTTGCATCCGGATGACAACAGAATAAAGGATTTGATAAAATGTATCACATGAGACTTAAAGGCGGCCATTACGACATGGGGCTGCGCTTCGGCTCTCTCGCGGCCAAAAACGGCAAAAGGTTGCTGGACAATGTGCCGTATCCTCTCACTGCCGACAGAGTCGAGTTTGCAAATGCCTGTATCCCATACTATCAGCGCCGTTATCCCGAGGTTTTGGAGGAAATACAGGGCATAGCCGACGGTCAGGGATGCGACTTTTACGCCCTCTGTGTCCCCCTGCTGAGTATGTACGCCCTGCCGCCCTCGGCCGCCTGCTCTGTTTTTGCCTATTCAGACGACAACGCCGTTATACTCGGGCGCAACAGCGATTTTCTGCCCGAGCTAAAAAAACTGAACAGCAATTTTATCTACACCTTTGACGGCTGCGGCTATGACTTCACCGGCAACACAACGGCCTTTGTCGAGATGGAGGACGGGGTCAACTCGGAGGGTCTGGCCGTGGGTTTGACTTCGGTCTATCCCCTCAAAGCCCGACCCGGGATAAACGGCGGAATGCTTGTCAGATATATATTGGAAAAATGCGCCGACACGGCCGAGGCTTTAACGGCCATAAAAAGCCTGCCCATCGCCTCGGCCCAGACAATAACTCTGGCCGACAAAGGCGGAAATATCACCGTGGCCGAATGTGACTGTCAGGATATCTCTGTCATTTCCCCCACAGAGGGAAGCCATTTTGTCCGCGCGGTAAATATGTTCACCTCAAGAGACAGCAGCCTTTACGACGGCGTAGATAATCTGCTGTCAGAGCAGAGATATGACACCCTTACGGCTGTTCTGTTCTCTCCCGATTTCAGGGGCGATATTGATGACGCAACAGCCCTTTTGAGCGGCAAGCGCGGTTTTATCTGCCAATATGATAAGGGAAGTGGCTTTGACACGGTCTGGTCGGTAATTTATGACCTCAAAAAGGGCGAGATATACCGCGCCGAGGGCAACCCCGGCAAAAGCCCATTTATTGCCGACACTCGATTCAAGCTTTAGCCTGCTTTTTGTTACTTTTTCTGAGAAAAAGTAACAAAAAGCTTCACTAAAGGTGGGACCGAGCGGCGCTTTGCGCCGTCCGCCGGCAGTCCGGCGTAACGATTTTGACGGATTCATTCCGGCAAAATCTATTTAATTAAAAGGGGCCTCCATTAAAAATACCTTCTTTTAATGAGGAATAAAAAATGCCGGTGGGGCAAAGCCCACCGGCAAAACATATGGATAATTTATCAGTCTGTCAGGAAGCAGGAAACAAAGTGTCCTGTCTCGATCTCCTTGAGCTGAGGCTCTTCCGAACGGCACCTGTCGGTAGCGTAGGCGCACCTGTTGGCAAAACGGCAAACAGGCTTGGGATTGATGGGCGAGGTGATCTCGCCCTTCAGCAGGATACGCTCCTTCTTGGGGCCGCCAACCTTCGGAATAGGAATAGCCGACAGCAGAGCCTGTGTATAGGGATGTACAGGGTTGCTGAAGAGGACCTCGGAGGGGGCCTTTTCAATCAGCTTGCCCAGATACATAACGGCGATATCATCGGAGAAATGGTTAACGACAGACAGGTCATGGGTGATGAACATATATGTCAGGCCATGGCTCTCCTGAATATCATTCATCAGGTTCAGAATCTGAGCCTGAATGGAAACGTCAAGAGCCGAAACAGGCTCGTCGCAGACGATAAACTTGGGGTCGAGGGCCAGAGCGCGGGCTATGCCGATACGCTGACGGCGGCCGCCGTCCAGCTCATGGGGATATGTATTGACATATCTCTCGGCAAGACCGACTGTTTCCATGACCTCCAGAACCTTCTGCATTCTCTCTGTCTTGTCTTCGATGACATGATGGAGCTGCAGGGGCTCTTCGATTGTCTGGCTGACGGTCTTTCTGGGGTTAAGGGAGGAGAACGGATCCTGGAAGATTATCTGCATCTCCTTGCGCTTATGGCGCAGCTGAGAGGGATTCAGTTTGGCGACGTCCTCGCCCTCAAACAGAACGGAACCTCCCGTAGGCTCCAGCAGTCTCAGGATGGCGCGGCCCGTTGTGGACTTGCCGCATCCCGACTCGCCGACGACGCCAAGCGTCTTGCCCTTTTCAATTGTAAATGTAACATCATCAACGGCGTGCAGAAGGCCCCTCTTTGTGGGGAAGTACTTCTTCAGGCCCTGAACATCTAATAATACTTCACTCATTTACCAATTTTCCCCCCTTCTTTAACGCTGTTCTCATCATAAAGATGACATTCAACATAGTGCTCGTCGTTCCTGTAAACCTTGGAGGGCTTTACAGTCTTGCATATCTCCATGGCGTAATCGCATCTGGGATAGAATGTGCAGCCTTCGGGCAGGTTGATGGGATCGGGCATCAGACCCTTGATGGGCTTCAGCTTGGAGGTTCTGTCGTCCAGATTGGGCAGGGAGCGGAACAGGCCCTCGGTATAAGGATGCCTTGTGTTGTTGAAAACGTCGTCCAGCGAGCCGTGCTCAATGACGCGGCCGCCGTAAATGACCGAAACGGTATCGCATATCTCGGCGACGATGCCCAGATCGTGGGTTATCATCAGCATGGATGTGTTCAGCCTGTTTCTCAGGTCCTTCATCATCTCCAGAACCTGAGCCTGAATGGTAACGTCAAGAGCCGTTGTAGGCTCGTCGGCTATCAGCAGGGAGGGCGAGCAGGCCAGAGCGATGGCGATAACGACGCGCTGCTTCATGCCGCCGGAGAACTGATGGGGATATTCTGTGCCGCGCTCGCCGGGAATACCGACCAGCTCGAGCATTTCCTTGGCCTTCTGAATGGCGCCGGAGTGGTTGATATCCTCATGAAGCTCGATAACCTCGGCTATCTGCTCCTCGACCGTCATAACGGGGTTGAGGGAGGTCATGGGATCCTGGAATATCATGGACACGGCCTTGCCGCGGAGCTTACGCATCTCCTCTTCGGGCTTCTCGAAGATGCTCTCGCCGTTCAGCTTTATCGTGCCGCTGACTATCTTTCCCGGAGGGCTGGGAACCAGCCTGAGAATCGACAGGCCCGTCGTTGTCTTGCCGGCGCCTGTTTCGCCGACGAGACCGAGGGTCTTGCCCTCTTCTATCTTGAGGTCAACGCCGTTAAGAGCCTTGACGATACCGTCGTCCGTCTTGAACTCAACAACCAGATCCTCTATTTCAACTGCGTATTTCTTTTCACTCATGTTATTCAAGCCCCCTTATTTCAGTTTGGGGTCAAGAGCATCACGCAGACCGTCGCCCAGCAGGTTGAGGCAGAGGATGGTCGTCATGATGGCGAGACCCGGGAACAGAGCGATGTAGCTGTAGTCTCTTATATAGCTTCTGGCGTTTGAGAGTATAGCGCCCCATTCGGGATGGGGAGCCGGAACGCCCAGACCCAGGAAGCTCAGGCCGGCGGCCGACAGAATGACCGAACCGATACGGAGCGTAGCCTGAACTATAAGGGGAGCCATGCCGTTGGGGAGAACATGGCGGAAAATGATTATCCTGTCGGTAGCGCCGATGGCCCTTGCAGCCTCAACATACTCGGAGTCCTTTATCGTCAGAACCGAAGAACGGACGATACGGGCAAAGCCGGGGATACCGGAAACAGACAGGGCAATAACAAGGTTGCCGATGCTGGCGCCCAGAGAAGCCATGATGGCTATGGCCAGCAGCGTGCCGGGAATGGCAAGCAGAACGTCCATGATTCTCATTATAATCATGTCTATCCAGCCGCCGTAGAAGCCGGCCAGAGCGCCCAGAACCAGACCTATGGCAATGGAAACAACAGCGGCGCAGAAGCCTATCAGCAGCGAATACTTGGCGCCGTAGCAGACTCTGGCAAAGAGGTCACGGCCCATCTCGTCGGTGCCGAACCAATGCTCGGCCGAGGGGCTCTGGAGCCTCTGTGTGACGTCCTGCTTGATGACCTCGCCCTCATAGTCATGAAGGACGTCGGCAAAGATAGCCATAAGCAAGAGGATGATGACAACTATGCCGCCGATAACGGCTGTCTTGTTGCGGCAAAGGCGCCTGAAAATATCAGCCGTCTGGCTTCTTTTTTTATACTTTGTCGAAAGCTCGTTAATGTTTGTCTTTTTATTTTCGCTCATCGTTTAAGCACCTCCCGCTTATTTGTACTGAGACTTGATTCTCGGATCAATGAAACCGTACAGCACGTCGACTATAAGGTTGATGATGGAGAAGCTGACCGAGAACATGATAACGCATCCCAGAACCATGGGGATATCACGCTTGTTGATGGACTGAACCATCAGACGGCCGATACCGGGCCACGCGAAGACGCTCTCTGTCATGACCGAGCCGCCCAGCATACCGCCTATCTGAAGGCCGATAACCGTAACAGTGGGGATAAGGGCGTTTTTCAGGGCGTGCTTTGTGATGACCTTATTCTCGGAAACGCCCTTGGCGCGAGCCGTTCTTATGTAGTCGGCACGAATGACCTCCAGCATGGAAGAACGGGTGACGCGAGCGATGGACGCCATGTGCTGGAAGCCCAGCGTAACGGCCGGAAGCACAAGGCTCTTGAGTCCCTCCGAACCGGAGGAGGGGAACCAGCCCAGTCTAAGCGAGAAGAACAGGATGAGCAGCATGCCCAGCCAGAAGACGGGCATCGAAATGCCTATCAGGGCGAATACCATGCTGGCGCCGTCGAAGATTGTATTCTGCTTGACGGCGGCGATGACGCCGAGGGGCAGAGCCAATACGACCGACAGAACGACCGAAACGGAAGCCAGTCTGACCGTGTTGGGGAATCTGGCCATAATCTCGATGCCGCACTCCAGACCGGAGTTATAGGATTTGCCCATTGTGCCTGTCAGCAGGCCGCCGATATATCTGGCGTACTGCACGAGAACAGGGTCGTTGAGGTGAAGCTCATCTCTCAGGGCGGCGATCTGCTCGGGTGTTGCCTGTTCGCCGAGGATAACCTTGGCGGGGTCGCCGGGCGCCATGCTCATAATCAGGTAAATGACCAGAGTAACGCCCAGAAGAACAGGAATCATCGACACAAGTCGTTTAACGATAAATTTCCACATGTTTCCTCCTTGAGTTTTCATTGCGAGGCGGAGAGCCGCGCAAGATGATATTTTGCCGACTCTTACGCAAAGCCGTACGGCCCGTGGCTTTTTCGACAAAATAACGCCGAAACATATGTCCCGGCAAATAAGCTCCCGCACGCGGCGCTTTCATCCTCTCCGGCGCTTCCTTCATAAAGGCTCGCTACAGCCGACGGTGAAGCTACGCACAGCCTTTCCGTCAGAACTCGGCGCTGAAAAAATGTAACACTTTGCTTGGGTTAAGAATAATGATATTATACACACTTTGGCGCCCTATTGCAACATAAAATATTCTAAACTCTTATTATTTTTTGCAGTTTAATGAAGAAGGAGGCGAAGAATTTATGAAAACTGCACAAACACCGCCTTCATAAAATATTCATATTAACAAAAGCACCGTAAAAATACCACATATTCTGCGGCATTAAAAAAGCTAAAATAGTGCATATTGTACATACAATTATCTGTTTTTTCTTGGAATACTATATTCAGCCAAAGGTTGCAAAACGGTAACAAATCGTGTAGTATAGTCGAGAAGTTGCAAAACGGTTACAACCCCACGGCTTTTTTTCACCGGAAAGGATGTGATTACAATGGGAAAGCTCAGACTTATTTCAGCTTTCACGATCATTTGCATGATGATCCCGGGCCTCGCGACGGCCCTTGCGGCAGAGGAGACTGTAACTCCTCAGATTGTTTTTACACAGGCGGTATCGGCCGAGGCTTCAAACCAGCCCGAGGCGGAGGACGCCGAGCCTCTCTTTGTCGAATATGAGGATTTGGCGAAGGGAGAATGGTATTCGGCTCTGGAGGGCTTCTTCTCTATAGCGTCGCTTTTCGAAACGGCGGCGTCGGCTCCGCAAACCGACGGAAACATGAGGACGGCTCTTATAGGCGGCACGACCTTCGTCTCCCTGAGAGATTTTGTCACCCTCCACCATCCCGACGCCATATTCGGATATGAGGGCGGCAAGGTTACCCTCTCCTGCGAAGGACGCTACATGGAGTTCACAGAGGGCAATATATATTATTATGTGGACGGTCGCATACTTCCCCTCTCCTCCCCCTGTTATGAGAAGGACGGATGCTTCTATGTGCCTCTGAGGGCGCTGGCAAAGATTTTTTCCTATGACGTCGATTGGGACGACGGCGAGGCTGTCGCCACCCTGAGCCAAAACGGCGAAAGACTTTTGAGCGGCGCCGAGTTTTACGACCAGAACGACTATATGCTTCTTGCAAGGCTCATCAGAGCCGAAAGCGGCAACCAGCCCCTCGAGGGCAAAATTGCCGTCGGCAATGTCATAATGAACCGCGTCAAGAACCCCTCCTTCCCCAACACGGTATCGGGGGTCATCTACGACCGCTCCAGCGGAGTTCAGTTCACCACGGCCTATAACGGCGCCATGGACGTCTATCCCAATCAGGAAAGCCTTATCGCCGCCAAGCTGTGCCTGGAGGGATATTCGGTCACCGACACCAGCCTGTTCTTCTTCAATCCCAAAACGACTTCGGCCAAGTGGATAAGGAACAACAGAACCTATGTGACCACTATCGGAAATCACGCGTTCTATTCTTGATACAATTTTTAACACCGTTTTAATTTTAAAATTACTTTTCAACTTCACTTTCCCCACAGGGCGCGGCCTTGTGGGGTTATCTTTACGGCGAGGTGATTATATGGAGGCTGTTTCAGGCCAAAAAAGAGGCTTTCTGCACGAGGATTTCAGGATATTCCACCTGAAGGATTCCAAGGCCCCAAAGGTTGAATACCACTATCACGAGTTTGACAAGCTGGTGCTTTTGCTGTCGGGCCGCGTGACATACCATATGGAGGGCATTCCCTGCGTTCTGGAGCCGGGCGACCTCCTCTTCGTCCCTCACGGCAGCATACATATGCCGGTCATAGCCTCGGGCGAGGAATACGAGAGGTATGTAATATGGATGACCCCCGATTTTCTAAACAGAATAGGCGGAGGACAGCTTTCCGTCTGCTTTGACAGGGCCGGGCCGGTGGAGGGCTTTCTGCGCCGCACAGGGCCGAGCGACAGACTCAGCCTTATAAAGACGCTGGACGACATCCGCGAGGCGGCTCTTTCGGACAAATATCTTTCCCCGATGATGAGCGAAAAGCTATTTGCCGTATTTATGATAAAGGTCTGCCGCATATTTCTTGAGGGACGGGACAGGCTGCAAAGGCGCGCCCCCGACCCCAAGATAACCGGCATCATAAAATATATCGAGGAAAACCTCGGCGGCGACCTGTCGGTGGAAGCTCTCTCATCCTCCTTTTACATCAGCCGCTATCACCTCATGCGCCGCTTCAAGGAGCAGAGCGGCTATACCCTCCACCAATATATAACGCGCCGCCGCGTGCTGGCGGCGGCCGCCATGATAGGCGACGGCGTGCCTGTGACAAAGGCGGCTCAGGCCGTGGGATATGACAACTACTCGGCCTTTTTAAGGGCCTTCCGCTCGATATTCAAGGCCAGCCCCAGAAGCTTCGGCTCCATGGGCTCCAAAAAGGATATAGACAACGAATAAAAAAGCCCCGTGGCCGCAGATTACGGCCACGGGGCTTTACTTTATTTGTCGTATCTGTCGCCGAAAAGCTTGGAAAATACCAGCTTATAGCCGTCGGCCCCATACTGCAGCGCCCTGTTGACACGGGAAATGGTGGCCGTCGATGCCCCCGTCTTTTCGGCGATGACGTTGTATGTCACTCCCTCGCGGAGCATGAGGGCCACGTCATATCGCTGGACTATGGCTTTCAGCTCGCTTACCGTACAGACGTCCTCAAAAAACCTGTAAAACTCCTCAAGGTTTTTCAGCGACTGCACGGCGCGGAAAAACTCATCGGTGCTTTTATTCTGCAATTTGCTCTGATACATGAAATATTATCCCCCTGTTTGTCAAGATAGCGGCGCCGTGGTACTCCCTCACCGCTTTACCTCACTAATAATATCACATATCCGTTTGAATATAAATGCAAAACTCGTGACGCAAACGATTTTTGTAAGTTTTGTGAAAAAGGGGTTAAATTATTATATATATTGCACAACGTCAGAGTGGTATATATATCAATGATAGAGCTTTTTGAGCAATTCTATCTCCTCGGCGTAGCCCTCAAGCTCGTTGGGCGTCTCCAAAAAGAAGGGCTTGTCCCTCAGGGACGGATGATTTATAATACGCTCGATTGCCTCAAGGCCAAGGGAACCGTCGCCTATTTTCTCATGGCGGTCCTTGTGGGCCGAAATGGGATTTTTGCTGTCGTTGAGATGTATGGCTTTCAGCCTGTCGAGGCCGATAATTTTGTCAAAGCTCTCAATAACGCCGTCAAGGTCGTTTACTATATCATAGCCGCCCTCCCATATGTGGCAGGTGTCGAGACAGACGCCCAGCTTGTCCTTCAGCTCCACCTTATCTATAATGTCCCTCAATTCTTCAAAAGTGCGGCCTATCTCGCTGCCCTTGCCGGCCATTGTCTCCAACAGCACGGTGGAGCGCATTTGGGGCCACAGCACCTCGTTCAGCATGGCGGCGATATACTCCGTGCCGACCTCTATCCCCTGCTTCACATGGCTGCCGGGATGGAAGTTGTAAAGGCCGCCGTCCAGCAGCTCGAGACGCTGAAGGTCGTCAAGCATGGTGTTTTTTGCAAACTCCCTCAGCCCCTCGTCGGCGGCGCAGGGATTGAGGGTATAGGGGGCGTGGGTCAGGATATCCTTTATATCGTTTTCGGCGGCAAAGACCTTGTACGCCTCTATATCGGCCGGGTCGACAGCCTTGGCCGAGCCTCCGCGCGGATTGCGCGAAAAATACTGGAATGTGTTGGCCCCTATGGACAGCGCCGTCTCGGCCATGGCCTTAAAGCCCTTTGATGAGGAAAGATGACAGCCTATGCGAAGCATAATACGCTAACTCCTTTATTATATATAGTACTATAATTCTACCACAAAAGCCCTGCCTGTTCAAAACAAGATTTCCCCGAAAAACAATCATTTTTCGGGGGCCCCGTTTTATTAAATAGATTTTGCCGAAATCAATTCGGCAAAATCCTTACGCCGCACTTGCGGCGAGGCGTCATGAGACGCCCAAAAGTTG
>CANSNO010000014.1 GCA_947648385.1 uncultured Clostridia bacterium | reverse complement strand
GTCTGCTCGATCCCCCCCTGCACGAGTTTGTTCCCCATGACGAGGAGGACATCAAGGCCCTTGCCAATGAGATGAACATGGACGTGGCCGAGCTTCACGCCGTCATCGCCGGCCTCCACGAGGTCAACCCCATGATGGGCCACCGCGGCTGCCGTCTGGACGTCACCTATCCCGAGATAGCCGTCATGCAGACAAGCGCCATCATCAAGGCCGCCATCAATGTCCAGAAGAAGCACCCCGACTGGAACATCGAGCCTGAAATTATGGTTCCTCTGGTGGGCGAGGTCAAGGAGCTGGCCTATGTCAAGAGCATCATCACAAAGACGGCCGACGAGCTTATCGCCGCCTCCGGCCTCAAGATGAAGTATCTTGTGGGCACCATGATAGAGATTCCCCGCGCCGCCATCACGGCCGACGAGATAGCCAAGGAGGCCGAGTTCTTCTCCTTCGGCACAAACGACCTGACACAGATGACCTTCGGCTTCAGCCGCGACGACGCCGGAAAGTTCCTCGGCTCTTACTATGACAAGAAGATTTACGAGAACGATCCCTTCGCCAAGGTCGACCAGACAGGCGTGGGCCGCCTTGTCGAGACGGCCGTCAAGCTGGGCAAGCAGACAAGGCCCGACATCCATCTGGGCGTCTGCGGCGAGCACGGCGGAGACCCCTCCTCTGTGGAGTTCTTCCACAATGTGGGCCTGACCTATGTCTCCTGCTCCCCCTACCGCGTGCCCATCGCGCGCCTTGCCGCCGCTCAGGCCGCTATAAAGAACCCCAGAAAGTAAGCTTAGTTGTAGTTTTGATGAAAACAAGGCCGGTATCCGAAAGGATACCGGCCTTGTTGCGTTTATATGTTTTGCTGTTCAGCGCTTATGATTGTCTCCAAAATCCCTTGAATTACTTTATCGACTGGCTCCTGATATTTCACATCCAAATGCTCCAGCTTTGAAATTGTTTCGCTCCAAATACCTCTGTCTACATTCTTGCCAAATAAAAGATATTCGCTACTACATGACAAAACGCGACAAATCGTCATCAGAGAATCTAAACTGAAAGTGGAATCTCCCAACTCTATGTTGGCGATAAATCTAGGACTTAGTGAACACAGTTCGCCCAGCTTTTCTCTTGTATATCCTGCTTTCTCTCTCTGTTCACGCAGACGGCCCCCGATTTGCGCTTTAACTTCTCCGGTCAACTAAATCACTCCTCATCACAAGTATAATATGTGAAAAAAGGGGTTGAAATGCGATAATTATTCAGTTATAATATGTGATAATAGATGGAAATCTTCAACGTTTGCTGAAATAGCTTTGGAGGCACTCCATGGGGAATATAAGTTCTGAAAAAAAACAAAACGCGAAAAGTACTCTTTATAATGATAAGTGCGATAAATATGATTACATGATTGCCGTGGCATGCGGCGCCATTGCCGGACTGATAGATGTTTTTATGGTCGGCGCACCTGCCGTTAACGGTTCTTTACAGGTATGGACAGATGCACAGGTCAATCAGGTCGTTATTGCTTTTGCCAAAAAGAGCGGTTGGACGCCTAGACAGGGAAACGAGGACAATATTGTCAGCGCCATCAATTACCTAGAGAGACAATTCCATGTAAATTACGACCAGAGATATACCGCCGATGTGGCAGGCGTGTTTGATATGTCCACCAGAAACCATCATATGAAATCGCTGGCCCATTCGCCCGATGTAGTAGGTCTGGTCTTTTCTGTGATAAATCAGTTTTCATCGACGGCCTCTTTCGTGGATAACGGACGGCTTGTCACAATTCAAACCGACACCTTTGAGCTGCAAGGGGGCAGCTATATTTCAAAACTGTACTGCGGCGCCGCGAACTGGTTCGGGCACATTATGTCTGATGTGGCCGGAAGCTCGGGAACTTCGGGCCGAGGCAGTGGAATTGTTTTGCCCTTTTATGAAATGTTTTCATTCTTTGATGTCACTGTCGAGGACAGACGCTCCTTTGCCATGGTAGCAGAGCAGGTTTTTCGAGAGGGCTACGATGCTAGGTTTGGTCTCTCTATGGCAATTCCCGTCATCCTTTGTGACTTGGCGATAAAACTGATATGGGCCCTCAAACACTATTTTTATCACAAAAAGCCCTTGCGTGAATGTATTCCAAGCAAAAGGCACGCCGATTTGAGGATGATGCTTCTCATCGGCGACGGCACGCTGTGCGCCATAGATGGTTTAGACGCAGCTCTGCGTTCCGGTGGTAACTGGGTGGCCTTTTTCTCGCGTGTAAATTATTTTGCGTGGCTTCGACTGGCGCATTTGGCGTTGCGGGAGGTCTGTATTCGATGCGGTATTTCTTTCCCCCTGCAAAAGCAGTTGGACGCTTTTATATCAATAAATGAAGAGTTGGAAAGATATCTATCCGAGCTTGAAAAGATTGACATGGAAGCCTTCCGCAGAGAGACAGAGCAATATAATGAGTTGCTTAAGGTATTGGAAGCAGTGAATAGCGAGGAAGAAATAAATGTGCTGCTGAAAAATAAATACCGCGAGCTGGGATTTGAGCTTCCATACGAGGGCGACTTTGATGACTTTATGGAGGACAGGACCGCAGTGCTGACATACAAATAGTGTTTAAATCCAGCGCGCTGTAACATGTCTTTATAATGATGCTTGTAGCTTAATTTAGCTGTAAAATATAAAAAAAAGAGAGGGATCAATTATGCCATTTCTATTTTTAGTTCCACTTTTGGTTAAGGGTGCCGCTATTGCCGTAGGTGCTGCCGGCGCTGCCTCCGCTGTTAAAGGCGCTTCCAAAATGAAAGACGCCAACGACACGATTAAAGAGGCGAAAACCCGTCATGAGCGTAATATGTCGAGATTTGAAATGGAAAACAAGTCCACCAGTCAGGACATGGACAGGCTTGGCAAATTAGAACTGGAGATATTACATAGCTTTAGTTCCTTTTCAGATGTGTTTGAGCAAATTCACAATAGGCCCATATTTGAAACCTATTCAAAAAACGGCATTGAGCTTCCAAAATACGACGGAGAAAAGATAAAAGAGGTGTCCGTTGGCGCCGGCGTTCTACTTGGAGGAATAGGAGGCGCCGGATTGGGTGCGGCCGGAGGCTTTGCCGCTGCCGGAGCTACAACAGCTGCTGTTATGGCATTGGGAACAGCCTCCACAGGCACGGCTATCGCATCTCTAAGTGGTGTTGCCGCCACAAATGCAACCCTTGCATTATTAGGAGGAGGTACGCTGGCCATGGGTGGAGGCGGCATAGCCGCTGGAACCGCTGTTCTGGGTGTAGCCACTTTAGGAGTAGGACTTCTTGTCGGAGGCGTTATTTTTAACTTAACAGGCGGAAAACTTTCCGAGAAGGCCGATGAGGCATGGCATCAGATGAAAAGAGCCGAGGAAAAAATCGATAAGATTTGCACCTATTTATCAGACCTTCGTAGCGTAGCCAATAATTATTACATGACCCTTTCCTCGGTCAATATGATATATCAGGGGCATTTAAATCGTCTGACCCACATGGTGGCGGTTTTGGGTCACAACGATTGGACCTCCTTCTCAAAGGAAGAGAAATTATTGACCGAAAACACGGTTCTTTTGGTTGGACTGCTTTATAATATGTGTAAGGTTGAATTGGTTTTGCAGGCTGAAAATGAGGATGAAATAAACAGCATAAACAAGGTTGCCGTTCAGGATTCTATTTTCAGGGCAAACAAGGTCATGGCTGATAATAACTTCTACGCGGTTTAATTAAAAGCCCCCGCCGAAAAGGTGGGGGCTTGTTCTTTGTCGAATTATCGTATACAATATATTCGGAGTCTGCCATAAACGGATAGGCGGTCGGCTACACTTCCGCAAAGGAGGTGAAAGTCATGCCAATCACTTTGACTATACATATCCTCGGATATACTATCACAATCACTGTGAAAAGCGGAAACCGCCACTCTGGCAAGTGACGGTTTCTTTAGTCTTTTAAAGAAATAACCACGAGCCGACCGACTATCGGCAGGCTCTTTTACATCTTTATTATACTTGTTTGCTCGGGGGCTGTCAAGCCCCCTTGCTCTTTCCCTCCAAAGCTGATATATTATTCTTACAAAAAGAGGAGGTTTTTATCATGCCGGGATTTGGCGTATTGCTTCAGCAGCTTTTAAAGATGTTCGTATACATAATGATGGGCTTTCTGCTTGTCAGGGGCGGAATACTGAAAAAAGGGGAGAGCCGCGCTCTGGCCCAGATGACCCTTTATATCTTCCTGCCCTGCACTATAGTCAACTCGTTTTATACGGCGCAGGACGCGGAAGCCCTTGTCGCATCCCTTGCCCTCGGCGCGCTGGCCCTTGTCATAGCCATGGTCATCGGCCATTTGATATTCAAAAATCACCCGATTGACAATTTCAGCGCCGTCTTTTCAAACGCCGGATTTATGGGCATACCGCTTATATCCATGATGTTCGGCCCCACATATGTCATATATGTGGCCGGGATGGTGGCCATGCTCAACGCGCTCCAGTGGATTTACGGCCAGATGATACTTTCGGGGCAGAAAAACTTCAACATGAGCGCCCTGACCAAAAACCCCATGATAATCGCCTTTGCCCTGGGTCTGGCCTTTTATTTTCTGCCAATCAGGCTGCCCTCCATCGCGGCCGAATGTCTCGGCGGCGCGGCGGCCTGCAACACACCCCTTGCCATGATACTGCTGGGGCTTTATCTTGGCGAATCGGATTTGGGAAAGATATTCACCGACAAAAGGGTGTATGCCACCTCCTTTGTCCGCCTTATCGTGGCTCCGGCCGTGACGGCCGTCATATTCCGCCTCATCCCCGGCGTCCCCACCGACCTGGCCATGGTCATTCTGGTCTCCAACGCCACGCCGGTCGGCTCCAACGTGGCTATCTACGCTCAAAAGCTTGGGCTTGACCATTCCTATGCCGTGGCCCTTGTCTGCGCCAGCACGGTTTTGTCCATACTCACCATTCCAGCAGTCGTGTCGGCGGCCGGAATGCTGTGGTAAAAATATATTATTGAATTTCTTTGAAACACGGTAATATTTAAAGGAGGACTTTACATGAAAAAGCTTTTGTCCGCCGCGTTATTGCTGGCGGTAATGCTGACGCTGGCCCCCACGGCGTCGGCCGTCACAGTTCCCGATAAGGCTCCCTATTCCACGCCGTTTTTCGACGGCCTTTCAGGGGTCAAGCTTATCGGCATCGACCGTTTCGACGACCAATACAGCGAGGGAAGCGAGGGTGAAATCGTCGTCTTTACCGATTGCGCGATAGAATATTACGATATCAGCCGCCTTGCCGAGGCCGAAACCTGGGACGGCGCGGTGAAGGCCGTATGCGAAAGGTTCGAGGCCGCCGGCTATACCAGAACGGACGCGGATAACGCCGTCTTTTACGGCAGGTTTGAAGAGGACGACTCCCTTCAATCCTTTACCGTCAAGCCCGAAAGGGAGGAAGGTGTGCTCAAAATCGTCCATACTTACGGCTATTCTCTGCCGCGGCAAAAGCCCGGCCTTGAAAACTTCAGGGCCTACAGAAGGTATGAAAACCGATTTGCCGACGTCAGGGACTCCGATTGGTTCGGCGGTTATGTTCTGGCCACATACGAGCTTGGCCTGATGAGCGGCGACAGTCCCACGGCCTTTAACCCCTCGGGCAATATCACGGTTGCCGAGACGATAACCATTGCCGCCCGTCTGAACAGCATATACAGCGAGGGGCAGCCTATTCTCATAACCGACAGCGACACATGGTACGCCCCCTATGTGGCCTATGCCGCGGCCAACGGCATTATTTCGGCAGGCGAGTTCGGGAACTACGACGAGCCGATAACCAGAGCCGATTTCGCCTATATCCTGTCGGCGGCCCTGCCCAAGGAGGCGCTGGAGGAAATATGCTCGGTCGTTTCGCTTCCCGATGTGGATGAAAGCACGGAAACGGGCAGGCGCATATTCTCTCTTTACCGCGCCGGAGTGCTGACGGGCAGCGACACCAAGGGCGCCTTTTACCCCGACAGCACCATCCAGCGCAGCGAGGCCGCGGCCATTCTGAGCCGTATGGCTCTGCCCGGTCTGCGAAACGACAAGGCGATAGGCATTATATCGGACGAGAATTATGACGCCAATATCAAGACGTGGGTCACGGCCGTCGTCGGCGAAAGCCGCCCCATAAACGACAGAGTGCCCGACGAAAACGCCCCCGATGACGGCGGAAAGTGGACGACAACAGACCCGTCGGTCGTCACGGTGGATGAAAAGGGCATGATAACAGGGGTGGGAGTCGGCAGCGCCTCGGTGACAAAGAGGGCGCCCGACGGGAGCAAGGCCTCCTGCACGGTCAATGTCGTCGAAAGACAGACGCTTGAAAAACAGACCTCCCGGATGGCCGTCGCCAAGCTGAAAGGTATGCTCCGACGCCCCGAATCCCTGCACGTCCATTCGGTCACCTTTTCGCGTTCTCCCATCGAACACAAAAACAGCCGGGGGCAGGACGTACAGTATTATCTTATAGGCGTTTCGGTTTCCTTTACAGCCGAGGGCCTCGACGGCAAGGACGTCAGAACCGAGTTTATCGTATTCTACAACATGGATAACATCACGGAGGATTTCGGCTCGCTGCTGACGGCCAAGGAACTGAAGCAGGTCAACAACCTGCTTATGGACGAATACAATGTTCCGATAAAGCTATCTTAAGTGTGTATTTTTTCTGGAGGTTTGAATTATGAAAAGGACAAAAATCATTTTAACGGCGCTGCTTTTGGCCGCCCTGGTGGTTCTGCCTGTCTCGGCCCACGGCATGAGGCGTCAGGCGGTTAACCCTCAGGAGCCTACCTGCGGCGTGAGCGTATGTCCCTTTGAGGATTGCCGTGAGGCGGGCCGCCACTATCATGACGGAGTCTGCTATTGCGGCTATAACCATGAGGGCGGCCTTTGTGACGGCTCTTGTCAGAGCGAGTGCCCCTATAACGGTGAATGCCCTAACAACGGGGTCTGCCCCAATAACGGCGAGTGCCCCAACAACGGGGTCTGCCCCAATAACGGCGAGTGCCCCAACAACTTCGAGCGTCCGTATTATAACAACGGCGGCCACCACGGCGGCGGACGCCACGGCCATTGCAACCGATAAACAAAACAACAAAAAGGCCCCGACAAAAGTCGGGGCCTTTTTAAAGGTTATTTTCTGTATATTGCCGCGTAATCCACAAAGCCCTCGTCATTCGGCACAACAAGAACTCCCTCCGAAAAGCCCCGTCCCACAACAAGCAGACATTTCACCTTTTTCTCCTCTTCCCTGTTTCCCGATACATCCTCTAAATAGTCTCGGCTTACCGTCATATCGGTAATAAATTTTTCATAATCAACGGGGTCAAGATTAACTATTGTTGTCACCTCGTAATCAATTTCTTCAAATCGTGTATTATTCTCATCCCTCAAATCATCAATCCTTCTCGGACGCGAAACAAAACCGGCTCTGCCTGTCCAACCCTCGTTCATAACGGGCTCTCCTTTAATATTCTAATTTAGCTTCTATATTCAAGTCTAAAATATACTCGAATATTGAACCTATAATCAGAATACAATATAGAATATAGTTATTGCAAGAGGTGAGAGCGAAAATGGCCAATTTTATACCTAAGCAATATAAAAAAGAGGCGACGACCATCAGGCTGGACAGCGAAAAACTGGAGAAAATAGACAAAATGGCGGCCAAGTACAACATCAGCCGCAGTGCTTTTATCAATCAGTGTATTGACTATGCTCTTGAAAATATGGACAAAAACAAGGATAAATGAAACTTAAAAGGCCCCGACAAAAGTCGGGGCCTTTTTTATTATTTCTTCCTGTAAATTATGTCGTCGCGCTTAGGGCCTGTGGAGATTATGGTGATGGGATAGCCTATCTTCTCCTCGATGAACTCGATGTACTTGCGCGCGTTCTCGGGCAGCTCGTCATAGCTGCGGCAGCCCATGATATCGCACTTCCAGCCGTCGACATATTCATAGACGGGCTTGGCGCGGTTGAGCTTAGGGGTGACGGGGAAATCGGTTATCACCTGACCGTCGACCTCATAGGCCGTGCATACGGGTATTTTGTCGAGATAACCGAGGACGTCTATCAGGGAAAGGCAGACGTCGGTACAGCCCTGAAGCATACAGCCGTATTTGACGGCCACCGTGTCGAGCCAGCCCATACGTCTCGGCCTGCCCGTCGTGGCGCCGTACTCGCCGCCGTCTCCGCCGCGGTCGCGAAGCTCCTTGGCCTCGTCGCCGAATATCTCCGAGACAAAGGCCCCGGCGCCGACAGCCGAGGAATAGGCCTTGACGACGACAACCACCTGCTGTATGGCGTGAGGCGGTATGCCGGCGCCGACACAGGCGAAGCCGGCCAGAGGGGAGGACGACGTTGTAAAGGGATAGATGCCGTTATCGGGGTCCTTGAGAGAGCCGAGCTGGCCCTCCAGCAGTACCGTCTTGCCCTCCTTTATGGCCTTGTTGAGGAACAGGGCGGCGTCGCCCACAAAGGGTTTGAGCCTGTCGCGGTAGGCGACCAGACCGTCATAAAGCTTTTTGGGGTCGAGCAGCTCGTCGTGGTGATAAAGAGCCGTCAGGGTGACATTCTTCTGCTGACAGGCCTTTTCCAGCTTCTCCATCAGGGCTTCATCCTCGTAAAGGTCGCAGACCTGAATGCCTATCTTGAGATACTTGTCGGAATAGAAGGGCGCGATGCCCGACTTGGTGGAGCCGAAGCCCTTGCCGCCCAGACGCTGCTCCTCCAGCGCGTCAAAAAGAACGTGATAGGGCATGACGACCTGCGCCCTGTCGGAAACAAGGATATGGGGCATGGGCACGTTTTCGGCCAGCACGCCGTCAAGCTCCTTGAAAAACTGCTCGATATTAAAGGCTACGCCCTGGGCGATGACATTCGTCACATTCTGGCGGAAAATGCCCGAGGGCAGGAGATGGAGGGCAAACTTGCCGTATTGATTGATGATGGTGTGACCGGCGTTGGCTCCTCCCTGAAAGCGGACGACGACCTCGCTGTCCTCGCTCATCAAATCGGTTACCTTGCCTTTTCCCTCATCGCCCCAGCAGCCGCCTACGATTGCGCGTACCATATGTGGCCTCCTCTGATATATAATATTTTCTGCGGACATGGAATATAGAGCCAAAAAGTCTTGGCTCGCTTATCGGTGTTTGTTCCTGAAATAATTATAATAATTGTATAACTCAAATGCAAGAATTTATTTGCGTTTCCGACGCGAAAAGGCGATTTTTGTCACTTTTTAAGGGCCTTAAAGCACATCATGACGATAATATAGCCAAAGGCCAGAAAGCTCAGCGTGTAAAGACCGGAGAAAATCTCCCCCAGCGCGTCGGGGCCTGTCAGCACCCTCGACAGAAAACCGAAAATAAGGCTGCCGAGAGGTATGAACCACAGCCCCTCCTGAGCGTCCTCGCGGCTCCTTCGTCCGCAGTAAAAACAGACAAACGCCATGACCGCCGCCAGTATGTAGACGGGGAGAAGTGAGCTCGCGCCTCCCAGAAATCCCGAAATTGTCGAAACAATAATAGACGGGGCCGTCAGAAAGGGCAGGAAAAAGCACTGGCTTATGGGGCCGATATAGGGCAGGTATTTGTTGAGGACGCCGAGCTGTAACACCATCAGCAGAGTAAATGCGGCCATCGGTCCAAGGGTGCAAAGCCACGCCTGTTTATCGCTCAGCCCCTGCTTTGCCGAATAGCGCCCGGCCTTGAAGCAAACCAGCAGGCAGCAGAGGGACAGGGGGCCGAGGACGGCCATGTAAAGGGAGGCGAAAAGCTCAGTAGGGATGACGGAACGCAACAACGCGCCGAAATAGCCCATGTCGGCGCTGTCTATGCCCAATGACATCAGGGTCGTCAGCAATATGCCGACAAATATGGGCGATAGGCCCAACAGGGCAAGGCTTATAATTCCTTCCTTTTTTTCTTTCATATATTTTCTCCTTTTATTTGTGCTTTTTCTTGGAAGCTATAATAATTAAGCTGCCTCGTCCATCCTCCCGATACTTTTTGAAACCAAAAAGTATCCAAAAAGTTTTTCTTTTTCGAGAAAAAGAAACAAAAAGCAAACAGGGGGATGCCCTGCCCCCCTGACCCCCAGAAAGAGGTGTCAAAGACGATTCCCGTATGGATTTGTGGAAATGCATCCACAAATCCTATCCGGGGCCCTTTCATCTGATAGCCTCCGGCAAGGTCAAGGGCATGGCGGAGAAGCCGCCTATTTAATTTCCTTTCACAACCGACCGAAGCGTGGCCATAGGAAGGGGGTACAAGGGGGGAACCATTAAAGCGGCGCTACGCGCCGTCCGCGCGAAGTCGCGCGTATCGCCGTCGGGAGGCTTTGCCGACCAGAGGCTATTTAATTACATGGGGCCCCCACATAAATCAAAGATTTTGTGGGGAACCTTTGCAACTCCGAACTGGTTTCCCCCTTTAACAAGAGCGGCGAGCCGGCGGCATGGTTACAGCTTCCTACGCGGACCCCGTCCGCACAGACAATCCCCACGCCCCCTTTACACAAGGGAGCCAAGGATTTCCCTGTATGAATATAATACCAAACTACAGGGAATATGGCAAATTTAAAAAGCCCCACAAATGTGGGGCTTAATAAAAGCCACACTTATGTGGGGCTTAATATCAAATCAATCGGCCTTCATCTGGAAATTAACCGACGTGTCTCCCTGATGGTCGACGCCAAACTCGTAATCGTTGCCGGGCAGCACGGCGTTCAGAGCTATGCCGACGATGGCGGCCACAGCCAGACCCGAAAGGCTTATGACGACCGAGCCGACAGTGAAGGAGACGGCCCCGGCGTCGGAATATTTTATGCCGATGGCCAGCACCATTATCAGGGCGGCGATTATGACATTGCGGCTGCGCGTGAAATCGACCTTGTTTTCGACGATATTCCTGACGCCGACGGCCGATATCATGCCGTAAAGCACAAGCGACACGCCGCCCATCGTCGCCTGCGGCATGGCCGAGACCAAAGCGGCGAACTTGGGCGAAAGGCTGAAGAATATCGACAGGACGGCGGCCAGACGGATGACCATGGGGTCATAAACGCGGCTCAGCTCGAGGACTCCGGTGTTCTCGCCGTATGTCGTGTTCGCCGGAGCGCCGAAGAGGGAGGCCAGCGTCGTGGCAAGTCCGTCGCCCAGCAGTGTGCGGTGAAAGCCGGGGTCTTCAATGTAATTCTCGCCGCAGGTGGAGGAGATGGCGCACATATCGCCGATATGCTCCACCATGGTGGCCAGCGCCAGAGGCATTATGGTCACGGCTGAGGTTATCAGCAGCGAAGCGTCCACTTCCCCGGAGAAGAGTCCGAAAAGGGTGTTTTCAAACTCAAAGGGCATACCGAACCACGGGGCGGCGGCAACCGTGCCGAAATCCACGTTGCCCGTCAGAGCGGCCGCGAGATAAGAGCCGACAACGCCCAGCAGGATGGGGATTATCTTTATCATGCCCTTGCCCCAGATGTTGCAGACAATGACTATTCCGATGGCCACAAGGGCTATGGGCCAGTTCGCGGAACAGGAATTTACGGCCGTCGAGCTGAGGGTCAGACCTATGCAGAGTATGACGGGACCTGTGACAATGGGCGGAAAATAGCGCATGACCTTTTTTGTGCCGAAGGCTTTGAAAAAAGCCGCCAGCAGCACATAGACAAGCCCGGCGCAGGCCACGCCGAAGCAGGCGTAGGGAAGCAGGCCGAGGTCCTGGCCGTTATTGGTGATGGCGTTATAGCCTCCGATAAAGGCAAAGGACGAGCCGAGGAAGGCCGGCACCCTTTTCCCCGTTATAAAGTGGAAGAGCAGGGTTCCCAGACCGGCGAAAAGCAGCGTGGCCGAAACGCTCAGTCCCGTCAGAGCCGGCACCAGCACTGTGGCCCCGAACATGGCGAACAGGTGTTGAAAGCCCAGCACAAGCACCTTTGCCGTGCCGAGGCCGCGAGCGTCGCGTATCGGCTGACCCTCGCCTAAAACAGGTTTGTTGGACATTTTCTTTATCCTCCTTTATTTAATTATCATTTTTATAAGAAAAGCCTTGACGCTTAAAAGGCGTCAAGGCCGTAAATAAATTTATAAGAAACAGAAATAAAGGCGCGGCGAAAAAGGGGACGCACGCCGTCTCGTTTGATTTTTGCCCTGAAGCAGCCCATAGCCTGTCCCATCCTTTCTCGCGGTTTGCGGCGCGCTTCGGCTCACGCCGAAATTACGCTCCGCGAATTATTATAGCACAGGATGAACATCATGGCAAATGGTTTTTTGAAAAATCCCGGGCGGCGGAGCCGCTCGGGAAAAGATCATCTGCTTATAACATTTTTGATATTTACAGGTCTTTCATAAGTGTGCAAGGATGAGCTGTCTGTACTTTCTTCAAAATATGTCAAAGTGTCCACATTGTAATATACAATATACTCTCCTCGGCTTCTTATACCAATGGCACTTTCAGCACTGTAATAAATCGTCGTCTTTATATAAAGGGGTTTGACTGATCGAGAGGCGCGTGTCTTACTCCTTGAGGAGAGATTCGGTCTTGCCGTCGATACCTGCGCAGATGAGCAGAAGGGTCATGACCTCCTGAGGGCAGCGGTAGGCGCCCTCGGTGGGGAAGAACTCCTCGAGATTGTGGCACTTGTTGTCGAAAAGGCCGCCGCCGATGGTGACGCAGGGCAGGCCTCTGGAAACGGCCATGTTGCCGTTGACGCAGCCGCCCTGAGTGAAATAGACCTTATCGGGATCGGGGCTGAAGTGCTTGGCGGCCAGATATGTGGCCTCCACCATGGGAGCGTGGATATTCTGGCTTCCGGCGGGAACATCGCAGTACTGCTTGGAGTCCCAAGTGATGGTATCCTTGCCCCAGCGCGCCGTCTCCTCGTCGCAGGCCTCCTGAATGGCCTTGAAAATCCTGTCGTTCAGTTCCTCAAGCAGCTCCTGAGAGTTGGAACGGAAGTTGAACTTTATTGTGGCCTGAGGCACGATGGCGTGAACTCCGGCGTCGTTTCCGGCGTGGAAATTGGAGACGCAGAAGGTGGTCTTGGGCTCCTCGGCCACCTGGAAGTCGGCTATCTTGGCGACGGCTCGAGCCGCGGCGTGAAGGGGGTTGGCCATCTTGCCGAAAGCGCCGTAGGCGTGGCCGCCGATGCCATAGAAGTTGACCTCGTATGTCTTGAAGCCTGTGGCCTCATATGTTATCGACTCTGTCCAGGCGCCGTCGACGCTGATGGAAGCGTCGATATCGGGGTTGTGGTCGAGGAAATCCTTCATGCCGCCCAGCGAGCCCATGCCCTCCTCGCGGGAGGTGCCGACAAAGACTATGTCGCCCTTTGTCTCAAGCCCCGTGGCCTTGAGGCCGCGCAGGGCCGACAGCAGCACGGCCAGGCCGCGCGTGTCGTCGACAATGCCGGGAGCGTAAAGGACGCCGTTCTCCTCCTTGACCTCCTTGACGCTGCCGAAGGGGAAAACGGTGTCAAGATGGGCCTCGACCAGTATTTTGGGGCCGCCGCCTTTGCCCTTCCACAGGCCGACGGCGTTACCGAAATCGTCCACGTGAACGTCGGCCAGACCGAGGTTTTTGAAATACTCGGCATAGGCCTTGGCCCTTTCGGCCTCGTGGAAGGTGGGGGCTTCGATGAGGGTCAGGGCTATCTGGTCGTTTATCGACTGAGGCTGGTCCTTTTCGATAAACTCCAGGCCCTTTTTGACCTCCTCGATGGCCATGACCTCGTCAAAAGCCTTCTGTACTTTTGCTGAAACCTGATAATCCATAGTATTTTACTCCTTTCTATGCTATCACAATGGCTAAAACTATCGCTTCTTTGTCGCTTCTGTTCATAAGCGAGTGGCGCTGGCCGCCGCCCGTAAACATGGCGTCGCCGGCCTCCATGGCTATCTCTTTACCGTCGTCGGTGACGACCACCTGTCCCTCCACCACATAGTATATCTCGGCGTCATCATCGTGGGGATGCTCGCCTATGGAAGAGCCGGGGGTCAGGTGCAGGCGGTTGAAAAGGGTGGCCTTGCCCATCATCTCGTCGGCCTTGTAAACTATGTCGGTCTCGATTTTGCCCACGCCGCCGCGGATGTTTTCGCGCACGGTGTGTTCCATTTCCGCGTTTTTATGTACCATTTTGGTACCTCCTTTTATTAAGCACTTGGCCCCCTTGTGTAAAGAGGACTGTCGCCGCAAGACGACCGGGGGATTGTTGTATATTACAATCCCTCCGTCACGGCTTTCGCCGTGCCGCCTCCCTTTACACAAGGGAGGCTTGGAGCTTTGCAATATATAATTATTATATCATGTTAACCCCACAACAACAAGCCAAATAAAACCCATGATATCGTTGACATAAAGGCGTAAAAATTATAAAATATATTATATATGACCATTATTCGGCGGAGTGCCATCGAGGTGAAAGATATTGAGCGATAAAAAGTCAATAAAGCTGCCCTCCCACAGGAGCTTTTACGCCGCCGGAGGAGCCTTTTTGCTCTACGCCCTGCTATTTCCGCTCTACCGCCACGGCGACTATCTCATCGCCGCGGCCGTGACGGCTTTTGTATGGCTGGCCGCTTCAAAGGCTTTGCCGAAGGAAAGGGTGGAGATAGAGGAAAAGCCCGTGACCACGGGCGACAGTCTGGCCGACGGCGCTCTCAAGGAGGGCGCGGCCTATATCGCCTCCGTCAGAGAGATAAGACGGGGGATAGGCTCAAAGGTCATGGTCTCCCGTCTGGCCTCTATCGAGAGGACGACCGACAACATTCTGTCGGCCGTAAGAAGCGACCCGAGAGAGGCCCCGAAGGTCAGGCGGCTGATAAGCTATTATCTGCCGACCCTTATCAAGCTGGCCTCCTATTACAAAATGCTGGAAGAGCAGGGGGGCGAGGGTGAAAACGCCAAAAGCTCCATGAAGCGCATCGAGGACAACACGGCCACCCTCGATTCGGCCCTCAAAAAACAGCTCGACCTTTTATATGAGAACGACGCCCTTGACATTTCAACCGATATAACGGTGATGGAGAGTATGCTGGCGCAGGAAGGGCTTTCCGAAAGCCCCTATGACAAACTGAAACAAAACGGAGGAGAGGAATAAAATGGACGAGAAAAACACACAGGAGCAGGAGCTGCCCACACTGACGCTGGAGCCTTTTGCCGCCGAGACGGCCGCCGCGGAAGCTCCCGACCTCCGTCTGCCCGGACAGGAGGAGAAAAAGGAAAAGACGGTGGAGCCTGTCGACCTTGAGGACACCCTGACCGAGGCCGAGCGCAAGCTGGTGGAGGATTTCTCCGAAAAGATAGATATTTCCAATTCCAACATGGTGCTGCAGTACGGCGCCGACGCCCAGAAAAAGCTGGCCGGTTTTTCCGAAAGCGCCCTGAACAATGTCCGCACAAAGGATTTGGGCGAGGTGGGCGACATGATAACCGACCTTATCGTCGAGCTGAAGGGCTTTGAGACAGAGGAGGACGAAAAGGGCTTCCTCGGCTTTTTCAAAAAGCAGGGCAACAAGCTTCAGGCCATGAAGGCAAAATACGACAAAGCCGAGGTCAACGTCGAGAAGATAGCCCGGATGCTGGAGGACCACCAGATTCAGCTTTTCAAGGATGTGGCCATGCTCGACCAGATGTATCAGAAGAACATCCAGAACTATAAAGAGCTGACCATGTATATCCTGGCCGGCAAAAGAAAGCTGGAAAAGACGAGAAACGGCGAGCTTGCCGAGCTTATCAAAAAGGCCGAAGCCTCCGGCAAGGCCGAGGACGCCCAGGCGGCCAACGATTTGGCCTCCCTCTGCGACAGGTTTGAGAAAAAGCTCCACGACCTTGAGCTGACAAGGGTCATCTCGGTTCAGATGGCCCCCCAGATAAGGCTTGTGCAGAACAACGACACCATGATGGCCGAAAAGATTCAGACCACCCTGACAAGCACCCTGCCCCTTTGGAAGAGCCAGATGGTGCTGGCCCTCGGCCTTGAGCATTCCAACCAGGCCATGCAGGCTCAGCGCGAGGTCACCAACATGACAAACGAGCTGCTGCGCAAGAACGCCGAGACCCTCAAGATGGGCACCGTCAACATCGCCAAAGAGAGCGAGCGCGGCATAGTCGATATCGAGACGCTGACAAAGACCAACTCCACCCTTATCGAGACGCTGGACGAGGTCATGCGCATACAGGACGAGGGCCGCCAGAAGCGCCGCGAGGCCGAGGCCCAGCTGGGACGCATCGAGGGCGAGCTGAAGCAGAAGCTCCTTGAGGTCAACAGGGGCAGATGACGATGTTTTCCTCGCCCCGTCACCGCAGGGCCGCCCTCGTCATGGCCGCCATGATAATTGCCGGATGCCTGTTGGGGGGATTCAACTCGGGCCGCAGGCTGAAAAATGACCTTGAGGACATTTTTTATCAGGGGGAATATAAAAACGGAGTCGGCGTGGCTTCCGATATATCCCACAGGGTCGATTGCGGACGCAACCTAGCTACGGTAGCCGCGCGCTACATGGAGCCGGATGACAAGGCCGTTGCCTTTTTGCGGGAGATGTGCGCCGATGCCGAGGCCGCCACGACTCTGACCGAGAAAAAGGCCGCCGACGACTCTGTTGAAACAGCCTTTGTTCAGCTCTACGAGCTGCTGGAAAAGGAGGCTCTCAGCGCCAAGGACGAGGCCTACCGCAAGTCCATCTACGCCGATTTTACCTCCTATGGCGACACCATGTCCCATGACCCCTATAACGACGCGGCCGTCAGGTATAATCGGGAAATAAACGCCTTTCCCGGGTCGGTCTTTTTCAAATTGATGGGCCTTGAAAAGGCCCCCTATTTCAGGTGAAGCCATTGAAAAAACTTCTTTTGCCCGTCCTCTGCCTGTTTATGGCCATGTCGGCTCCCCTTGCCGCGGCGGCCGAATTGCCCCGGCAGAGCGGTCTGTTTTATGTAAACGACGACGCGAATATACTCTCGGAGGAGACGGCAGAATACATATGCGATGAAAACGGCCGCCTTTTCGAACAGTGCGAGGGGAGCGAGGTCGTTGTCGTGTCGGTGGATTTTCTCGGCGGTATGAACGCCGAGGAATACGGCTACACCCTATATAACGAATGGGGAATAGGTGGGGAGGAGAGCAGCGGCGCGCTGATTCTCCTTTCGCCCGGCGAGGAAAAATACTGGGTGACGGTCGGCGACGGCCTGAGCGGCAGTCTGACGGCCGGCAAGCTTGAAACCATTCTCGCGGACAATATGGAATATGATTTCGACGCCGAAAATTACGACAGAGCCGCCCTGAACACCTTTAAAGCCGTCGTTTCGGAGGTCAACGACTATTACGGCGTGTCGGCCTCCATGGCGGAACACTATTACTCCCTGAATACCGAACAGGGCGGTTATACACAGGGTTATCAACAGCCTGTGGAAAATCAGGGTGATATCCTCTTTTCACTGATGCTCAATATAATAGTCATAACGGCGCTGATAATAGCCGTATGCGTTATTGTCAGCCGCTTCAGGCCCCTCTTTCGTCCGACCTTTGCCCCACGGAGGAGGTTCGGGCGAAGAATGCCTCCCCCTCCGCCTCCCCACCGAGGCCCCTCGCCCTTTGACAGCAGACCCTCGACAAGAGGCGGCTTCGGCTCCTTCGGAGGCTTTTCGGGTGCTTCACCCAGAAGCTCGGGCCGTTCAAGCTTCGGCGGCGGACGCTCGGGAGGAGGCCGCATAGGCGGCGGAGGAGGACACTCGCGCGGCGGCGGAGCCGGCCGCAGATAAAATCAATCATGGTGAAAACATATTAAACAGGCGACTTTATCGCCAAAAGATTAAATATGAAGGACTGTTTAAATTGATAGGATTTTATAATTACACCGTTATCCTGACCTACATCGGCACGGCCTCGGGCATATACGGCATAATCGCCGCGCTGACGCGCAGCCCCCGTCTCGGCATTATATGCCTCATGCTTTCGGGTCTGTGCGATATGTTCGACGGCACGATAGCGCGCACAAGACAGCGCACCGACGACGAAAAGCGTTTCGGCATTCAGGTCGACTCCCTTTCCGATCTTATCTGCTTCGGCGTTCTTCCGGCCTGCATAGGATATGGCATAGGCCTCAACAAGCCGGCCCATATGATAATCCTTATCTCCTATCCTCTGGCGGCTCTTATCCGTCTGGCCTATTTCAACGTCGTCGAGGAGACGAGACAAAGCACAACCTCGGGCAAGAGGGAGGCCTATGAGGGTCTGCCTGTGACAAACGCAGCCCTGCTTTTCCCCTTTGTCATGCTTTTGACCACATATACCGGCCTGCGCTATCTGAAGCTTGCCTACGGCGCGACAATGGTCTGCACGGCCATGGCATTTATCATCAACTTCAGGGTCAAAAAGCTGAACATGAAGGGCATGATACTTGTGGCTCTGTTCGGTCTGGCCGAGCTTCTTCTTTTGGTATACGGCAATGGCTTTGAGTTTTAACCGTCCGCCCTTTGTCCCCAAAGGGGAGGACAGACTGACCCGTTCCCTTTACGGGGGCATACTGCGGCCTCTCCTGCCCCTTGCCGCTTCAAGGCCGGTCAGCGCCCTCGGGGGTCTTTACGCCTCGTCGGCATTTTCAAGGTCGGGAATAAAGTCCTTTATAAAAAACAACAATATAGATATGACGGGCTATGAGGATATGGAGTTTAAAAGCTTCAACGACTTTTTCACCCGTCCGATAATACCCTCCCTGCGCCCCGTGGACATGGAACCGTGGGCCCTCGTCTCGCCCTGCGACGGACAACTGACGGCCTATGAGATATCCGACGGTCTGCGCTTTGAGATAAAGGGAGGGAGCTACAGCGTCGAGAGCCTGCTGAAAAACCCCGTCCTTGCCGAAGAGTTCCGCGGCGGCCTCTGCCTCGTCTACCGTCTGGCCGTCGACAACCTCCACCGATATATTTATTTTGACGGCGGCACAAAGGGGGGCAACATACCCATCAGGGGCAGATATTATTCGGTCAGGCCCTTTGTCCTCGACAGCGTGGATTTTTACAAAGAAAACACCCGTGAATACACCGTCATGACCACCCGTCACTTCGGCCGCGCCGTACAGGTGGAGGTCGGGGCCACATTTGTCGGCCGCATAAGCAACCGCCACGGCGTCGGCTCCTTTGAGAGGGGCGAGGAAAAGGGAATGTTCGAGTTCGGAGGCTCGACGATAGTCCTTCTGCTCAAAAGGGGCGCCGCGCAAATAGACGGCGACATTATGAAAAACTCCTTAGAGGGCTATGAGACAAAGGTCAAGCTGGGGGAGCGCGTGGGAGTGAGCCTAAAAGGATGAAAATATCACTGAAACAGCTTATAAAGGAGACGGCCGTCGACATTGCCGGCGGCCTTCTTATCGCCGTGGGGATATATAACTTTGCCCTCAACGCCGATTTTCCCCTGACGGGGGTTTCGGGCATATGCCTGATACTCTACCGTCTTTTCGGCCTGCCCATCGGCCTTGGCACGGTGCTGATAAATATTCCCATCGCCATTTGCTGCTTTAAGCTTCTTGGCAGGGGCTTTTTCCTGCGCTCGGTCAAAAGCACCCTCATTTCTTCTTTTATAATTGACGTCATAGCCCCTCTGCTGCCCGTCTATCATGGGGAGAGGATACTGGCCGCCGTTTGCACGGGGGCTTTGGCCGGTTTGGGCTACGGCCTGATATACCTGAATAACTCATCGACGGGCGGCTCCGACTTTATAATCATGTCGGTCAAGGCCGTCAGACCCCACATGTCCCTCGGCTCCATCTCCTTTGCCGTCGACGGCCTTATAATCCTCATCGGCGGCGTCATGTTCAGCGACGCCGACGGCATTATCTACGGCATAGTCATGGCCTTTATTCTCTCAAGAATGGTCGACAAGGTCATGTACGGCGTCGACAGGGGAAAGGTAGCCTTTATCGTCACAAAAAAGGGGGCCGAAATGGCCGACAGCATAGAAAAGGCCTGCGGCCGCGGGGCGACCCTGCTCAAAGCGACGGGAAGCTACACCATGGAGGACACATGGGTTGTCATGTGCGCCTGCGGCAACAAACAGATGTTCATCGTTCAGAGGGTGGCCAGAGAGGTGGACGAGGCCTCCTTTACGGTGGTCATGGAGTCCAGCGAGGTGTTGGGCGAGGGCTTCAAGGTGATATAAATGATAAGAAAAGCCGAAATAACCGACGCTTCGAGAATAGCCGAGGAAGCGCCAAATGTGTATAGAATACGCATGAGAAAAGAGCTTTAATTGCTTTTTGTTACTGTTAAATTAAAAAGTTGTGCAAAGCACAACTTTGGAGCGTCTGTGACGCGACCGCCGGCAGTCCGGCGTAACGATTTTGACGGATTCATTCCGGCAAAATCTATTAAATGAAAAAGGGGGTCCCAAAAAATCAAAGATTTTTTGGGGAGATACATATGAAAAAACTCGGCAGCTTTAAGGATATTGTGACAATGACCTTCGGCACATTGCTGATCGCCCTGTCGGTCTACTTTTTTCTGATTCCATCCGATATACCCCTCGGCAGCGTTTCGGGTCTTGCCATAATAATCAACAAGGTTTTGCCGCTCAGGATATCGGTCATATCCTTTGCGCTGAATGTGATATTGCTTGTAATTGGATATGTCTTTATCGGCCCCGAGTTCGGCGTCAAGACGATATACACGGCCCTTTTGAACCCCGTAATGATGGGTGTTCTTGAGATAATCTGCCCGAACAACGCCTCTGTCATGGGCGACCCGATTCTGGACGTTGTCTGCTTTCTCTTTGTATGCAGCGTGGGCCAGGCCATACTTTTCCGCATCAACGCCTCCTCGGGCGGCCTTGACATAATCGGCAAGCTGCTCAACAAATACCTCCGCATGGAGCTGGGAAAGGCCATGTCCATAAGCGGAATGTGCGCCGCCCTGACCGCCGTTTTCTTCTATGACGCCAGGACGGTTCTGCTGGCCCTTTTGGGTACATATCTTTCGGGCGTCGTCCTCGACCACTTCATATTCTCCTTCGGCGGCAAAAAGAAGATTTGCGTTATCACCGAAAAGGAGGAAGAGGTCAAGCGATTTATCCTTGACACGGTCAACCGAGGAGCCACGATTTACAACGCCATCGGCGCCTATGACGGCAGTCCGCGCCGCGAAATAGTCACCCTTGTTGATAACAACGAGTATAAAAAGCTTATAGATTTCATATCGCGCACCGACCCCAAGGCCTTTGTCTCGGTCTATTCGGTCAACGAGGTTCTCGACAGCTCCAAAAGAACGCCGAAAAAGTAAAGCTAAAATCCTCAAATACGGCTTTTGCTGCTTTTGGCCTTCCAAAAGTAGAACCTTTTGGTACTTTTCGGTTTCGAAAAGTACGGCTTACCTTCCTCCGCTTGCGGCGGACATAACGAACTTAAAAAGCCCCCGAGTAACCTCGGGGGCTTTTTTATGGCTGATTTTTTAAGACAATTAGAATGTGCCCTCAGCCAGCATGGCCTCGGCGACCTTCAGGAAGCCGGCGATGTTGGCTCCGGCGACCAGGTCATAGCCCATGCCAGCCTCTTCGGCGGCCTTGGCGGAGTTGTCATGAATGTTCTTCATGATGGTGTGCAGCTTCTCATTGACCTCTTCAGGCTCCCAGCTGTAACGCATGGAGTTCTGAGCCATTTCGAGAGCCGAAGTAGCGACGCCGCCGGCGTTGACAGCCTTGGAAGGAGCGACGACCTTGACGTTCTTCTGCAGGAACTCAAGAGCCTCGTTTGTTGTGGGCATATTGGCGACCTCGATGTAATACTCGACGCCGTTGTCGACCATCTGCTGAGCTTCCTTCATGCCGATCTCGTTCTGATAGGCGCAGGGCATGCAGATATCAACCTTCTCGCCCCAGACCTTTGCGCCGGGAACAAACTTGACGCCGAACTTGTCAGCGTAATCCTGAGCGCGGTCACGGCCGGAAGCGCGCATCTCCAGGAGGTAGGCGATCTTCTCGGGAGTTGTGATGCCGTCGGGATCATAGCAGTAGCCGTCAGGACCGGAGATGGTGACGACCTTGCCGCCCTGCATGGCGACCTGCTCGCAAACGCCCCATGCGACGTTACCGAAGCCGGAGACGGCGACCGTCTTGCCCTTCAGTGTGTCGCCGAAGTGCTTCAGAACCTCGACCAGATAATATGTGGCGCCGTAGCCTGTGGCCTCGGGACGGAAGTAGGAGCCGCCGTATGTCAGGCCCTTGCCTGTCAGAACGCCGTTCTCCCAAACGTTCTTGATCCTCTTGTACTGGCCGTACAGATAGCCGATCTCGCGGCCGGCAACACCGATATCACCGGCGGGAACGTCGACGTCGGGGCCGATGTGGCGGTACAGCTCGGTCATAAAGGCCTGGCAGAAACGCATGATTTCAGCGTCGGACTTGCCGCGGGGGTCAAAGTCGGAGCCGCCCTTGGCGCCGCCGATGGGCAGGCTTGTCAGGCTGTTCTTGAATGTCTGCTCAAAGCCCAGGAACTTCATTGTATCCAGGGTGACAGAGGGATGGAAGCGCAGGCCGCCCTTATAGGGGCCGATAGCGCCGTTGAACTGGACGCGGTAGCCGCGGTTGACATGGACGACATGGTTGTCATCCTCCCATGCCACGCGGAAGGAAATCTGGCGATCGGGCTCGCACATTCTCTCAAGAAGAGCGGCCTTCTCATACTCGGGATGCTGAGCAACGATGGGCTCGATGGACTTAAAGACCTCTTCAACCGTCTGGATGAACAGCTCCTCGCCCTTGTTGCGTGCCTTGACTTCGTCAAGAACTCTCTGCATGTAAGCGTTCATTGGTATCTCCTCCAATTAAAAATTGCGTATTTTGGGTACGCTGTCCGTACAACTTAATGTTAACCCCTAAAGGCTTAAAAGTCAAGAGAAAATGGAATAAAAAGGCCCCACGGCTACGCCGAGGGGCCTTTTTATTATTTTTTAGCCTTTGATATTTTTGACTATTCTTGCCACGGCTTCCTTGATATTCTCGGGGGAGGTGGCCAGGTTGAAGCGGATGAAGCCGGCGAAGCGGTCGCCGCCGAACCAATCGCCGTAGTCGACGGCGATGCGGCACTTATCCTGGATAAGCTCCTTCATCTTGCCCTGCTCCACATAGGCGCCCAGGTCTATCCACTGGAGATATGTGCCCTCAAGGGGAGAGACAACGGCCTTGGGAAGCTGAGCCTTCAGCTCGGTCTCCACATACTTGGCATTGGAATTGATTATCTCGATGACCTTGTCAAGCCACTCTCTGCCCTCGCGGAAGGCGGCCTCGACGGCCACATAGCCGAAAGCGTTGCCGTTCCTGATTCTGATGGAGTTCAGGAAGGCGTCAAACTCCTCCCTCAGCTTCTCGTCGGGCAGGATGACAAAGGAGTTCTGGCAGCCGGCCAGATTGAATGTCTTGCTTCCGGCCGTGATGGCGACAAGCATATCGGTATAGCCGGGGATGTTGAGAATCTCGGTATGCTCGCGGTGGCCCGGCATGATGAGGTCGTGATGTATCTCGTCGGCGATGACAAAGACATTGTGCTTGCGGCAGATGGCCAGCATCTGCTCCAGCTCTTCCCTTGTCCAGACGCGGCCGACGGGGTTGTGGGGAGAGGAGAGGATGAAGGCCTTGACATTGTTGTCGGCTATCTTCTTCTCGAAGTCGGCAAAATCGACGGTATAGACGCCGTTATTGTTAACAAGGTCGGAGCTTATCAGCTTGCGTCCGTTGTTGTTGATGGCGTCCAGGAAGGGATAATAGACAGGGGTCATTACGATGACGCCGTCGCCGGGCTTTGTCTTCATGTTGACCCACCAGTTGATGGGGGAGACGACGCCGGGGGAGAAGCGTATCCACTCTCTCTTGACCTCGCAGTTGTGATATTTCTTTTCCCAGTTGATGAAGGCGTCATAATAACCGTCGGGCACCATATAATAGCCGTAGATGCCGAACTCGGCATACTTCATGGCGGCCTGACGGGCGGCCTCGGGGACGACAAAGTCCATGTCGGCGACCCAGAGAGCCATCAGGTCGTTCTCGCCGAAGCGGGCGGTCATATTGTCCCACTTGTTGCAGTTTGTGCCGACACGGTCGACATACTTGATTGTTTCGCTCATTTTAAACACTCCTTGTTATATTATTTTAAATAATATCTTTTGTAATGACTCGGCGGCTTACCGCCTATTAAATATACCTTCACCACCGACCGAAGCGTGGCCATAGGAAGGGGGATACAAAGGTGGGAACCATTAAAGCGGCGCTACGCGCCGTCCGCGCGAAGTCGCGCGTATCGCCGTCGGGAGGCTTTGCCGACCAGAGGCTATTTAATTACATGGGGCCCCCACATAAATCAAAGATTTTGTGGGGAACCTTTGCAACTTCGAGCTGGTTCCCCCTTTTGCCAGGAGAGCCGAGCCGGCTCTATCATTACAGCTTCCCACGCGGACCCCGTCCGCATAGACAATCCCTCCGTCACGGCTATCGCCGTGCCACCTCCCTTTACACAAGGGAGGCAAGGGCTTAAGTACATTATGTCCGCCGCAAGCGGCGGAAGAAAGGTCGTTCTTTTGTAAACACAAAAGAACCAAAAAGTTTTACTTTTTCTGAGAAAAAGTAACAAAAAGCATTTAAAGCGCAGCTTTAACGGTGAACTCTCCGGCTTTGCCGGAAGAGCAGACAAGCTCAAACTCCTGCCCCTTCTGTCCCCTGACTACCCATGAGGCCTTTTTACGCAGGGGAGCCGTCTGGGCCGTGGCCATGGAGGTGCCCCTTGTCATGGCGTTATATCCGCTGTGGCCCTCAAGGTGTCCAAGCTCGGCCTTGGCCTTGCCCTCGACCACCTCAAGTCCCTTTATCTCCAGCGAGACGCCCTTGAGGCGTTTGGACTTGAGGCCCTCCTTAAAGACATAGGTAGGCATAAAGCCGCGGTTGCCGCATACGGCCTCGACACGGAAGAGACCGCCGCCCAGCTCCTCTGTCTTTACGCTGTCGACGCTCAGGCAGGGCAGGATAAAGGGCAGGCGGAGAATATAGGCCGTGTGCTTCTGGACCTCCTGCTCCAAAAAGCCCTTTGGGGGATTCTGTGAGACAAACTTGGCGTCACAGCCGCCTATTTCGACGGCGCCGAGCTGGGGATGCTCAAAGGAAGTCCACTCTTTATAGACGCCCTTACCGATATTCTCATCTATCCATTTGAGGATGAGGCAAAGCTCCTCCTCCTTCTCCTCGTCGGTCTTGTCCTCCTTGGGGGGATAATGGGGGACGACTCCGGCGCGGTCGGCCAGATTCCAGCACTCTATCGTCATGGCCGGTATGCCGAGGGCAAAGTGGCAGAAATCGTCAAAGCCGCCGCAGGTCAGGGGGCTGGACTGGGGCATATAGTCGTCATAGACATTGAGGACGGGATAGCCGTTCTCCTGATTGGCCATCTTGCCCATGGCGCGGTAGATGGCGATGTCATGCCTATCGGCCTGCTTGGCGCTCTTATAGCCGGGGGTGAAAAGGTTCTGTCCGCCCGAGGTGTGCATATCGATGACACAGCAGACGTTGGGATGGTTCAGCAGAAAATCGGCGTTATGGCGAGTCTCGGGATTGGAGAGGGGATAATCGCCCGAGCCTCTCTGGACGTCCTCGCTCTGCCAGCCGATGGGATAGTTGCGGTTGAAGTCGTTGCCGTAGGGGGAGGGGGCGGCTTCGATGTCGAGGCCGCTCCAGTCGCCCTCTATATAGCCCTCGTCATAGACGTTATAGAAATCGCCGTCAAAATCGTCGGGCTGACGGCGCACCATGGCTCTGGGGTCCTTTTCGGAGACCTTCCAGGCGCCGTAGGGGGTTTTGACCCTCATAAGGCGGATGACGCCGTCGCCGTCCATGTCCTTGCGCTGAAGTCCGGGCATCAGTTGGGGATAGGGATAAAGACGGGGTGCAGAGCGGAGGGTGTCGTCGGTCGTCAGGTAAAACTCGCTTCCGTCGGGAGAGACACGGGGCAGGGCATAGACGGTATACCTGTCGAGAATGGCCTTTATTTTGGGATCGTCAAGACTGCTGAATATGGTATCCAGCACGCACATGACGGTCATGCTGCCCGTCACCTCGCCGGCGTGGATGTTGCCCTCCACATAAAGGGCCGGCTTCGACTCGAAATCCCCTGTGGCCCTGTTGGTCACCGAGAGGAGCAGGGTCTCTCGGCCCTCGGGAGTAGTGCCGATGGAGGAAAGCCTTGTCAGCTCGGGGTGGGCGTCGGCATAGCCTTTGAGAAGCTCCTCTATCTCGCCGTAGAGATAATAGTGGTCGTACTTGTGAGTGTGTTTCATATTCAGCCTCCTTTAATTTTTAAATCCTGTATTTATTTTAGCACCTAAACCATACTTTTCAAGTACCAAAAACGACTTTTTACATTTTTCCGCCCGTTTTGCCGCCGGAGGAGGGCAGGCTGACATTGGCCAGCAGGTTGGTATCAAAGGAGAAGGTCAGCTTATCCTTGTCCCTTTTCTTTTTGAGGGCAAGAGATATCAGCCTGTCGGTCAGCGCGGTAAAGGACATACCCTGAGCCTCCCAAAGGTAATAGGAGAGGGAGCCGGGAGCCGTGTTTATCTCGTTTATGTAAAGCTCGCCCGTCGCGCCGTCCATGAGGAAATCTATGCGCGCCACGCCGGAGGCGCCGATGGCCTGAAAGGCTTTGACGGCCAGCTCCTGTATTTTGGCCGAGACCTCCTCGGGCAGGTCGGCCGGCACCTTGCGCGAAAGGGAGGCCATGCCGCTTGCCTTGCTTCCCGTCCCCTTTGAAGGGGCCGCCTTGGCGCCGTTTTTGGAGCCGCCCATATATTTATCGCCGAAGGTCAGAATATCGGTGGCGTTAAGAGGCTCCTCGCAGACCGAGGCCCGGGCGCCGTCGCAATCGCCCAGCACGGCGCAGTTTATCTCGCGCAGGTTCTGAACGGCCGGCTCCACAAGCACCTTGGCGGCATAGGAAAAGGCCGTCTCCATAGCCTCGCGGAGCTTTATTCTGTCGCTTGCCTTGGAAATGCCGACGCTGGAGCCGAGGTTCGAGGGCTTGACTATCAGCGGATAGCCGAATGCCCCTTCAAGTTCATTCAGAACGGCGTCAATATCGTTGTAAAAATCGTTCCTGCCGAAGAGGCGGCCGTCGAGGCAGGGCAGGCCGGCGCTCTTGAAAAGGCTTTTCATGACCCACTTATCCATACCGCAGGCCGAGGCCGTCACATCGCAGCCCGAATAGGGCACCTGCCAGTATTCCAGCAGTCCCTGAAGGGTGCCGTCCTCGACATTTGTGCCGTGAGCGCCGAGAAGGGCGGCGTCGACCTCGATAAAGCTCCCCTTGCCGAAGGTCTTGGGGGGGTAGGACATGAGCAGACTGCGGCCCCTGTCGTATACGGGCACCACCTGAGCCGCCTTGGCTATGGCCGAGGGGATATCGCGGTAGGCCTCGATATTCAACAGGTCACCGCCCGTGAAAAAGCGGCCGTCCTTGGTAATATAAAGAGCGACGGGGTTATATTTGCTCCTGTCGAGAGCCGCCGCCGCCTGCATGGCCGTGATGACCGACACCTCATGCTCGACGCTGGCGCCGCCGCAAATAACCGCAACGTTTATCATATTGAAATCTCCTTTATTTAATAGTGGTCGGGAAGGTCATTCAAAAGCAAAATCATCTTATCTCCGACAAGGCTTTTGGCAAACGCAAGGCCCTTTTCAAAGCTGTCGGTCATAAATATTCTATCCTCGTCCATGCCGCCGTCGAGAAGCCCCTGACGGATATACGGCCCTCGGCGCTTGTCGACAAGGACGGCGTAATCGCATCTGCCCACGGCATAGGCGCCCATCTCGCGGTTCAGTTCCTCCTCGCGCTCCCCCAGCTCGACCATGCCGGGAGTCAGGACTATCCTCGCCATGTCCTTACAGAGGGACAGCGCGTCAAGGGCGGCCTTGGCTCCCTCCGGATTGCTGTTATAGGCGTCGTCGATGAACCAGACTCCCCCTCCGCCGTTCAGGAGCTGCAGGCGGTGGGGCACGCTCTCAAGGCCGGCCACGGCCGGGACAAGGCGCTTCATGTCTATGCCCAGACGGTGGGCGACGGCCACGGCCCCGAGAATATTCTGCACGTTGGCGCGGCCCAAAAGCCTTGTTGTAAAATGAACCGTCTGCCCGTCGGGGCCGGTGATGTCAAAGGAAGAGCCGAAGCCCCCCGTCTCGACGCCCGAGACCCTGAATTGGCAGTTTTCGCTTTCGCCGTAAAAAGTGACGTTGCCCTCGTAACGCCCCTCGGCGATAATGGGGGAGGACATATTGAGAAAGGCGCCGCCCCTGTCCTTTACGGCGCGGTAAAGGGCCAGCTTCTCATTTGTTATATTCTCCTGACTGCCGAAGGTCTCGAGGTGCTGGGGGCCGATAGAGGTGATTATGCCCATGTCGGGGCGGACAAGGTCGCACAGTTCGGTTATATCCCCCACATGGCGCGCCCCCATCTCACAAAGGAAAATTTCATGGGTGGGGCGCAGGCCCTCACGGATGGCTCTTGTGACTCCCATGGGAGTATTATAATTACCGGGAGTCATATACACATTATATTCTACTGAAAGTAGCTCTTTCAGAAAATATTTTGTGCTGGTTTTGCCATAGCTGCCCGTGACGCCGATGATTTTAAGGGAGGGATTCCCGTCCAAAATCCTTTTGGCGTCCTTCAGATAGTGATTGGCCACGGCCTTTTCCACAGGGCTGTTTATAAAGGCCAGCGCCATTATCAGGTAGGGCATAAGCGCGGCGTAAAGGGCCGCGGCGGTCGAAATAAGCAAAGAAAGCCCGAGGCTTGGAGGAGCCGACGTCCAAAGGCCGATAAGCAGGCAGACAAGGCCCCACGTCACGGTCAGACGCTTTGTCCTGGCCGTCCAGACAAGGGGCTTTTTGCCCTTTTGCACAGGATTTACGACGACAAAGAGTATCGTGCCGGCCAGCGCCATGGGCCATATGGCCAGTGCTCCGCCGCAGGCCGTAAAGGCTATGGGCAACAGGCGCTTTAACGCGAAGGTCTCGGCCCTGTTCTCTCTCAGGTATTTTTTATAGGACTGATTCTGATAGGAACAGAGCTGAAACATATGCAGGCTGCGGCGGTATATCAGAAAGGCCGCCGGAAGCTGAAAAACCAGGGCCAATAAAATATGCTCCATGTAAAAACTCCCTAATTTAAAAGATAGGACGCCATGACGGCCGAAAACTGGGACGGGTTTTCCACAAAGGGGAAATGGCTGCCCCCATTGATGACGGCCAGACCCGAGCCTTTTATAAGCCTTTCCATCTCGCGGCCCATCCACAGGGGGGTCGCCGTGTCCTTTTCACCCCAGACCAGCAGGACGGGGACCTTTATTTTCTCGAGACAGGGTCTCATATCGGCCGAGACCACATTGGAAAGGGTCTTTCTCATAACAGGTGTGGCCGCCTTGTAATCGGCCGAGGAACGTTTATCTCTCTGTACCTCGTAAACCTCCCTGAAAAGAGGCGCCGTCAGCCTCGAGGTGCCCAGCACGCGCAGCGCCTTATATGCCCTCTGGCGTAGCTTATAGCCAAGGCTCCTTTTTGGCGGCACCCCCGCGGCGTCGATAAAGACGGCCCTTGTGGGCTTTATCTGACAATTCGGCCTTGCCATCAGCTCGGCCGCCACGCGGCCGCCGTGGCTGTGGCAGATTATTATACATTCCGTTATATCAAGAGCTTTGCAGAACTCTTCGGCAAAATCGGCGTAATCCTTGACGGTCAAAGGCTCGGGCGGCTCCTGTGACAGGCCGCAGCCGGGCATATCGAAGGCCACGACGCGGTAGCGGCCTTCCAGCGGCTTGAGCACAAAGGGGTATGTGGTTATGGGCGCTCCCCAGCCGTGAAGAAAAAGCACGACGGGGCCGTCTCCGCCGCTGTCGGAATAATTTATATTCAGATTTTTAAGGGTGACATTCATCTGTTCCGTCCTCTTTATGATAACTGTCGGTAATAGTGCCGCAGCATATGACCATGCCGTCGCCGTCATAGCACACGGCGACCTGACCGGGGGAAGCGGCACGGGCCTGTTTATCCAGAACTATCAGACCTTTTGAGGATATAAATCTGCCCTTCAAAAAGCCTTTGGTATATCTGAGCTTGACATTTACAGGGAACTCTCCTTTACCTTCATACTCGGGAGCCGCAAAATATATGTCCTTTATATAGGCGCCGTCGCAGGCAGGGTCGGTCAGGCTGAGGATGACGTCGCCCCTTTCGGCGTCGATCTTTTTGACATATAAGCGTCCCTCGGCCGCCACGCCGAGGCCCCGACGCTGGCCGACGGTATAGTTGTGTATCCCTTTATGGGGAGCCAGAACATTGCCCTTTTCGTCGACAAAGCTGCCGGCCTTTCCCCTCAAGCCGCGGCTTTCGATAAATGCGGCGTGGTCTCCCTCGGGGATAAAGCAGACGTCCATGCTGTCCCCCGTCTTATGGGAGGAAAGACCTCTTTTCATGGCCTCGCGCCTGACCTCCTCCTTGTTTTCAAACTCGCCGAGGGGAAAAACACAGCGTTCTATGACCTCACGGGGCAGGCGGCAGAGCATATAGCTCTGGTCCTTGGGACTTGGCGAGGCGTATATACGGCCGTTTTTCTGTACGGCGTAATGGCCCGTGGCTATCATGGCGTCCAGCCTTTTGGCCTCCTCATAGAGAAAGCGGAACTTGACGCTTGGGTTGCACATGACGCAGGGGCTTGGGGTGACCCCCTTTAAGTAACCCTCTATAAAGGGACAGATGACATTTTTTTCAAGGCTGTCGGTGATATCCGCGACCTCCAGCTCAAGGCCCAGCTCACGGCAGGCTCTTTCGGCCGAAAGGCTGTCGGCGCCCCTGTATGACAAAAACATCGGATGAAGCTCATAGCCTTTCTCAAGGAGCAGGGCGGCGGCCAGAGAGGAATCAACCCCTCCCGAAAGGCCCAGCACGACCTTGTTGCTGTTCATATGTATCCTTTCTGAATGTAAACATTATAGCGTTATGCCCGGCGGCTTGCCGCCTATTCAATACGCCTTTGGCCTTGCCGGAGGGATTGTTTGTTCTTTTTCTTGAAAGTTATAATAATTTAGTTTCCTCGCCCATCCTCCCGATACTTTTCGGGCTCGAAAAGTATCCAAAAGAGCCTTCTTTTTCGAGAAAAAGAAGCAAAAAGCAAACAGGGGGATGCTCTGCCCCCCTGACCCCCAAAAAGAGGTATAAATCGTCCCCATCGCACTTTACGGGGAAGGAATGCTGCCACCGGCAGCTTCCCCGTAAAGTCGACGGGCGGCCCCTCGCTCCGATAGCCTTCGGCAAGGTCAAGGGCGTATTGAACAGGCGGCAAGCCGCCGTTTTATTTTTACACACATATATAATATTATATTTATAGGTTTTTTTCAATATGAAATAAGACTTAAAACAAAAAAGCCCCCACATGGTGGGGGCCAAAGGAATTATGGTGTTACGGGGGCTATCCCGTCGGGAGACATGGGCTGGATGCTGGCCTTGACGTCGACAAGGCTCTTACCGTTCTGTCGGCGGAAGGAACGCAAAATGCGCTCGGTTACCATGACGGAGTTTTCATATGAAGCGGCCGGAAGCATGACAAGGAACTGAGACACGCTGTAACGGGTGAAGATATCGCCGCGCCTGAGGGACGAGCCGATACACTCCTTGAGCTTTAAAACCGTCTTGCTGAGCACCTTCTGCTGAGGCCTGCCCCCCCTTGGCCCCACAAGACTTAAAAGGCAGAGATGGGAGGCGGCTCCGGTACGGGCCAGAGTCCTCATATTGAGGTGGTATATCTCCTTGAAAATTGCGTATTCGCAGAAAAACGCGCCGGGCTTGTAATCCTCTTCCAGTTCCTCCTTGATGACCGAAAGGTCCATCTGGGAGTCGTTGGTCTCGGCGATTATTTCCTTGTAAAGGTTGGTCAGCCTGTCGGTCGGCGTGACGCCGAAGCGGCTGAAAAACATATCGGTGACATATTCATAATGCTTTAAGGCCTGCTGCTTCTCACCTGTGTTGTAAAGTGAGAGTATAAGCCAATAGTGAAGCTCCTCGTCATAAGGGTCGACGACGGTGGCCTTCTGACAGACGGAGATGACGTCGTCATAGCGGCTGTCGCCCACCAGCATCAGCACGGCCTCCTTGACGGCCGTCAGGTATTTTGTGTGATAATATGTAGACAGCGGCACGGCCCATGGCTCCAGCGCCGCCTTTGGCAGAAAATCGCCCTTGTAAAGGGAAATGGCCTCCAAAAGGTCGTCCAACCTGGCCGGCCCCTCGGTGACATGAGCCTGTTTGAGCTTTTCTTCAAAAATATCCACGTCTATGACCGACTCTATATCCTGATTCCATGAACAGGAGCCGCGGCGGTAAATGAGCATGGTCTTTCCGCCGCCGGGATAGTCCAGCTCGTCCAGCATGGAGCGCACGCGGTAAATGAGAGTTTTCAGCGTGTTGGCCGGGTTTTCTATCTCGTCGTCGGGCCAAAGAAGCTCTATAAGCTCGTTTTGAGAAATCTCCCTGTCCCTGAAAGCCATGAGATACTCCAAAATCATCCACAGCTTTTTGGATCGGGATGTGGAATCGTTGATGGCTTTGTCTCCATAGTTTATGGAAAACTCTCCAAGCATATTTATTTTTACGGGTTCAGCCTGTCTTTTTCCTGTATCGTTCATAATAGGCTCCAAAAAAATAATGAATACATATACGATTTTTGTATCTTTAAGATAATTATATATAATAAAGAACGGAAATGCAATATTTACGTTACAAAAAAGAATTTTCCGTCATTTCGTCATTTTGATTGTCTTTATTTACAAAAATTAAAATAAAAACGGTTTTTATTATTTACAAAAATCCGCCGAAATTTTCAAGTCGTAACTTTTTTGTCACCTTCTTATGATATTGTAAGGTTACAGTAAACCGAGGTGAGTTCAAATGTCAAAATATCTGGCGGCCTTTACCCCCTATGAAGTCAAGAGCAGCCTTATCCGCGTCACAGGCTACAAAGAAAGAAATATAGAGGGCTTTATCGAAAATCCCTATTTTGAAAAGCCCCGTTATTTTGCCAACCTGACCCAGTTTCTCCTCATAATGGAGGCCCTGAGCGACGATATCAGCTATCCCCAGCGCCTCAACGAGAACCGCGCCTTCGGCTCGGACGAGAGCGAGAAAAGGGGAGAGGGCGTTATGCCCGAGGAATCGGCGGCTCCGTCGGGCGCCTGCGATATAGCCACCTTCAAGCTCAATATCCTCTTCCGCCAGAACAGCAGCTGGCAGGGAAGCGTCCTTTGGCTTGAGAAAAACCTGAACGCCCAGTTCAGAAGCGCGTTGGAGCTTGTAATGCTCCTCGACAGCGTATTATCCGACATATAAGCTTTCGTTTCTTTTGTTTCCGCGCTCCCGGGCCGACAGTCCCGGGAGTTTTTTTGAAAAGTGTAAAAAGTTTTCAAAAAACGGGAACAATAACGAAAAGCTTCCGTCTATATATCGCGTCCGAAGGGCGCGGAAATCCATACCGACAGAAAGGAAAAAGAGAAATGAAAAAGATTTTGAGCTTTGGCCTTATCCTCGCGGCTGTTGTGACATTGTTTGCCGCCTGCGGCAATAAGGACGAGGAAAAAACATACGATTACACGGCCGAGCAGGTGCTGGACGCCATCAAGGAGGCCTACGGCGAAAGCTATCTGCCCGACGCCGACATGAACGAGCAGGAATACACCGAGACCTACGGCCTCAACATGGACGACGTGGCCGAGATAAAGGCCGAGATGGCCATGATATCCTTTCATCCCGACAGGGTGGTAGTCGTCAAGGCCAATGAGGGCAAGGGCGAGGAGGTCGAAAAAGCCTTGACCGCCGCCCGTGACAACCTTGTTGAGAACGGAATGTGGTATCCGGCCAATCTGGCCAAGGTGGAGGCCTCGCAGGTGCTGAGGAACGGCGATTATGTGGTATTTATGATGCTGGGCGCCGTGGACGAAAATCTCGACGCCACAGAAGAGCAGGCGGCCGAGTTTGCCAAGGAGCAGGCCGAGATAGGCGCGAACGCCTTTAACTCCCTCTTTGAATAAAAATGCTGTTATTGGGCGGCGGAGCCTTTTCGGCTCCGCCGCTCTTTTCTTTTATCAGTATCGGCATATAAATAATATCACAGATTATTTTTTGTGTCAATTTTAAACATCTGAATGATAATGAAACATCTTGGAGATTATTTTACCATGGTAAAGGGAGCGTGATAAAATGATCTCGGCGCGAATCAAGCAGCTGCGCGAGGACAAGGGCCTGACACAGGCCGAGCTTGCCAAGCTGCTGGGAATAACCCGTTCCAGCGTCAACGCGTGGGAAATGGGCATATCTGTACCGTCAACGCAATATATTGTCGAGCTTGCGGCCATGTTCAAGGTCTCCACCGATTACCTGCTGGGCGTCGGCTCCACCTCTTCGATAAATCTCAACGGTCTGACCGAGGACGACATCCTTGTCATTCACCGCATCGCGGAACATCTGCGTGCAAAAAATCAAAAAGGCGGCGCATACTAAACACAGGGAGAAATCATCTGGATATTTCAGATGATTTCTTTTTATGGTATAATAGTTGCAAATCCTATCCGCGGCCCTTTAATCTGACAGCCTTCGGCAAGGTCAAGGGCGGATTAAATAGGCGGCAAGCCGCCGTTAAAAAGGAAATTAAAATATGATATTCAGCAGTCCGTTTTTTATCGCGGTATTTTTACCCGTGACTCTGGCGCTCTATTACATGACGCCGCGAAAACTGAAAAACGCCCTGGTTTTTATTCTCAGCCTTATATTTTACGGCTGGGGCGAGCCTGTTTATGTGGGCCTGATGATTTTCTCCACCGCAGTGGACTATTTCCACGGCATGATGGTGGAAAAATACCGCGGCACGGGAAAAGCCAAGGCCTTTTTATGGTCGTCGGTCATAATAAACCTCTCCCTTTTGGGGGTGTTCAAATACAACGCCTTTATAGTGACGGCTTTCAACGGCCTTTTCGGCCTCGGCCTGCCCGTGCCGAAGCTGGCTCTGCCCATCGGCATATCCTTTTACACCTTCCAGACCATGTCTTATACGATAGACGTCTACCGCGGCCAGGCGCCGGTCCAAAGGAACATAATTTCCTTCGGCGCCTATGTGGCCCTTTTCCCACAGCTTATCGCCGGACCTATCGTCAGGTACAAGGATGTTGCCGAGCAGCTCGAAAGCAGGACCCACAGCGTCGACAAACTCGGCGAGGGGGCCTCGCGCTTTGTCTGCGGTCTGGGGAAAAAGGTGATATTCGCCAACACCTTCGGCGCCGTATGGGAGTATTTCAAGGGGGCGGAGCTGTCCTTTTTAGGCTCATGGCTGGGGATAATATGCTTTGCCTTTCAGATATACTATGATTTTTCGGGATATTCCGACATGGCCATCGGCCTTGGCAAAATGCTGGGCTTCACCTTCCCCGAAAACTTTAATTACCCCTATATCTCTCGCTCGATAACCGAGTTCTGGCGCAGGTGGCACATATCCCTCGGCACATGGTTCAGGGAATATCTTTATATCCCCCTCGGGGGCAACCGCAGGGGCAAGGGCAGGCAGCTTTTGAATATGCTGGCTGTCTGGCTCTTTACGGGGCTATGGCACGGGGCCGGGTGGAATTTCCTTTTCTGGGGTCTGTATTATTTTGCCCTGCTGGCTTTGGAAAAGCTCTTTTTGCTCAAATACCTTGAAAAATCGAGGGCGATATCCCATATATACACCCTCGCGGCCGTGCTTTTCGGCTGGGTGCTTTTCGCCTTTGAGGATATGGGGGCCGCCGTCGGCTACGCCTCCGCCATGATAGGGCTGAAGGGGCCGTGGGTGACGGACGGGGCCCTTTATTATCTCGGGACGCTGGCTCCTTTATTGACGGCGGCCGCCGTCGGCTCGGCTCCCGTCGGCAGAATATGGGCAAAGCTTACGAAAGGAGACGGCCTGCCCCAAGCCGTTATTTCGGCGGCGGCGATGGCCGCCTGCATGGTTGTGGCCCTGTCGTATCTCGTGTCGGGAACATACAACCCGTTTTTATATTTCAGGTTTTAAACCCCCTCTACACAAGGGAGGCAAGAAAAGAGAAAAACGGTAAAGGACAATGAAAAACAAATTAAAGGCTATAGTATTTATAACAATATTAACCGTGTTGTACGCGAGCTTTTGGCTGAGTCCGAAAAAAGGGTATTCCGAAAACGAAAACCGTTATCTGGCGCAAATGCCCGATTTTTCGGCTGAAAGCCTTTTTGACGGCTCCTTTACAAAGGGCTTCGAAGAATACGTCACCGACGGCTTTCCGGCCCGTGACGGCTGGATAGCCCTCAAAAGCCGAGTTGATTTATCCCTCGGCCGCCGCGACACGGGGGGCGTCTATGTGACGGAGGACGGCTGTCTTATCGAGATGTTCTCGGAGCTTGACAGGGAGAGGTACGGCCGCAATCTGGAATATCTGAGACAGGGAAAGGGGAACCTTTCGGCCTTTGGCCCCGTCAATATAATGCTGGTGCCGACGGCGGCCGAGGTATGGCGCGGCAAGATAGGGAACAGCACCCCCGACGTCAGCCAAAGGGAGCTTTTGGAGGAGGCGAGCGGCCTTCTGACCGTCGACTGTCTCTCGGCTCTGGAGGCCCACGGGGACGAGTATATATATTACCGCAACGACCACCACTGGACGACCCTCGGGGCCTATTACTGCTATAGCGCCCTGATGGGTGACAAAGCCCTGCCCTATGACGATTTTGAGCATGAGATATTGAGCCGCGATTTTCTCGGCACGACCTTTTCAAAAGCCGGCATATACTTTGAAAAGGACGAGATAGAGGGCGCCCTTTACGGACGGCCCACCATGGAGCGCAATATGTCGGGCGCTGTCACGGAGGGCATTTACGACAGAAGCTTTTTGGACAAAAAGGACAAATATTCCGTTTTTCTCGGGGGCAACGAGGCTTTGACCGTCATCAGGACGGGCAGCGAGGGAGGCAGGCTGCTTCTCGTCAAGGATTCCTACGCCAACGCCTTTGTCCAGTTCCTCATCCCTCACTATTCGGAGATACACGTTGTCGACCTCCGCTCCTTCGGCATGAGCCTTTCCTCCTATGCCGACGAGGCCGGAATTACAGAGAGTCTGATACTTTACAATCTTCAGGGCTTTTCACGTGAAACAAGCGTATTTCGCATAGGCGGATGAGTTGATATTTTTTCTGTTTTGTGTTATAATTTCTATTAGAGGCCCCTTTCATCCGACAGCCTCAGGCAAGGACGCATTTAAGAACAAAAAAGTTTATTTTTTGAGCAAAATATAAGGAGGAAAAAAACATGAAAAGATTACTATCTTTGATGACGGCCGTCATCATGGCCCTGTCTCTCAGCACGACGGCCATGGCCATGGAGACCCCCGACCTGGGTATCATCGGCGGCGCCGACGGCCCCACGGCCGTTATCGTCTCCGCCCCCACGGGCATCCCCGGCAAGGCCGGTCTCAAAGGCCCCTATGAGGGGGTCAACATCTGGCTCAACGACAGGTATATGGCCTTTACCGACGCTTATCCCAAAGAGATAAACGGCCGCACGCAGGCCCCCTACAGGGCCGTGCTGGAAGCTCTGGGCGCCGAGGTCACATATGACAACGGCAATATAGCCGCCCATTTTGACGACGGCCATACCATGAGGCTTGCCATCGGCTCGAAGGTCATGACATACTCAAGCGACGTCACAGGCAGCGCCGACGTCAGGACGGTCAACATGGACGTGGCTCCCTTTATCGACGACGCCACCGGCCGCACATATGTCCCCGTCCGCTTTATCGGCGAGGCTCTGGGCTATACCGTCACATGGAACAACGAGTTCCAGACAGCCTTTTTGATAGACTGGGACGCCGTTGAAAAGGCCGTCGACGCCCGTTTCTCCAATTTCAACGCCATGATGAAGGCCGTCACCGAGGCACAGCAGCCCGACGGGAAGCTGGCCTCCGACAGCCAGATCGGCCTTACTATCAAGGAGTTTACAAGCGGCGAGAGCATGTCCTTCAACCTCAAGGGAAGCGACCTGACCGACGGCATCAACCAGTCGGGCAAATACACCCTTGACATGGCGATGCCCAAGCAGCTGACCGACATTCCCGAAGTCAAGAGCATACTCGACGCCATCAACGGCGCCGAGATCGAAATGATCCTCTCGGCCGAAAACGGCCTCTACCTCAGAAGCTCCCTCATCTCCATGCTGACGGGCGGCGTTGTGCCTCAGGGCGCCTGGCTCAATATGGATATAAACGCCCTCTATCAGCAGTTGTTCGGCCTCGACCTGAACCAGATAACCGAGCAGGCCAAGGCGGCCGACTTCACCATGGGCAAGCTGCTCCGCGCTCTGTTTGAAAGCGGCGAGCTGTCCAACGCCATGGGCACCCCCGCCCCTGTGGCCGTCGATATGTTCGCCTCCATTTATGAGGGAATGTTCGGCAACGACGTCATCGACATCCAGACAAGCGGAAGCAGAACGACCTACACCCTGAAGAGCGACACAAACAAGATCTTCGGCGGTATGGTAAAGACGGGCCTCATCACCGAGGAGGACATCAAAGAGCTGGCCTCCATGATGAAGTTCGACATGGATATGCGCGTCGTCATGAGCAGCAACACCGTGACCGATATGACCATGAAGATGAACATGGATGTGAACGACGGCTATGACCGTCTTGTCATGAAAGCCGACATCAAGGGCGACGCCAAAACGGCCGACGGCGTCATCTCCATCTCGGTCCCCGGCGAGGCCGAGATAGCCCTGACCATCAAGACCGACGCCAAGCCGACAAACGAGGCCCCCCTGACAAAGCCGGCAGACGGCGAGACTGTCATCACCCTTGACCAGTTTGTCACCCTTTTGAGCACAGGGTCCATTCAGTAATTGATAATATGTTTTTCGCCCCGCAGGGTTTCCCTGTGGGGCGTTTTTTTGAGTGAAGAGAGAAGAGTGAATAGTGAAGAGGTGAGGTGTTTTGCTTCGCAAAACGGATTTTGTAGGCCCTTGACCTTACGCCCTTGACCTTGCCTTTAAGCGTGGCCACAGGAGGGGGGTACAAGGGGGGAACCTGCGGCC
>CANSNO010000013.1 GCA_947648385.1 uncultured Clostridia bacterium | reverse complement strand
GTATCTGTGTACCTGTGTCTATGACGGCATGGAATGCGCCGACCTGCTGGAGAAAAGGCCCTTTGACCTTATACTGCTGGACGTCATGCTGCCCGAGCTGGACGGTTTTGAACTGATGGACTATATAAGGCCCATGGAGATACCCGTGATATTCATAACGGCCAAGGGCGGCGTGAACGACAGGGTCAAAGGTCTAAGGGCCGGGGCGGAGGACTATATTGTCAAGCCATTCGAGGTCGTCGAGCTGCTGGCGAGGGTCGATGTGGTTCTGAGGCGCTATCGCAAGGCCGATGAAAAGATAGATATAGGCGGTCTTGTGATAGACACATATGCCATGGAGGTCAAAAGGGACGGGCAGCCCATAGCCCTGACGAGAAAGGAATACGACCTGCTTCTGCTCTTCGCGCGCAACCCACGCAGGGCGCTCTACCGTGAGACTATATACGAGCAGGTGTGGCGCGAGGAATATCAGTACGGCAGCAAAACGGTCGACCTTCATGTCCAGAGACTGAGAAAAAAGGTGGGCTGGGAGGACAGGCTGGTGGCCGTCAACAAGGTGGGTTACAGGCTGGAGGTTTAGCGTATGAAGTTCAGGCTGAAGATGACATTTTGTATGCTGGGGCTTTTGTCAATGCTGTTCGGCATAGGTGGCAGCCTGCTTATAACCATATCCATGCGCGACGCCATGGTAAAGGAAAGGGCGGCCCTTTACGATTCCTATCTTCTGGCTATCGGCATGATAAAGATAGTCGGCGTGACCGAGGGGAAATTAAGCGATAATTCAGCCGCCGACACTCTGCGGCAGCTTTATGAGCTGAATAACGGCAGATGGATAAACTCCCGTTTTTATATGGACGGCAGGACGGTGTTTCAGCGTTCCGACATGGCCGTCAACTACGGCGAGGGACATCCCGAGCCGGGCGCCTGCGAGATAACATACCAAAACGCCGACGGCCGCCATCTGCTTGTCCTCAAGGGCACGTTGGCCGGAGAGGAAGAGATGTATCTCGATATGGCCACCGAGGTTTTCTCGGTTTTTAAAACGGCGGAAAGACAGCGGATGATATACCGGTATGTGTTTCTCCTGCTGATATTTCTTTGCGCCCTGTTGTCGTATGCCGTTTCCCACCTGCTGACAAGGCCGCTGACGCGGCTTTCGACGGCCTCGAGGGCCATTGCCGAGGGGAAACTCTCATATCGTTCCCGAATTAAAAGCGGCGACGAGATTGGCGCTCTGTCTCATGATTTCGACACCATGGCCGACAAGCTGGAGAGCAATATAAACGAGCTTGAGGAGGCCGTCAAAAGGCAGGACAGGTTTGTGGGCAGCTTTGCCCATGAAATGAAGACGCCCATGACCTCTATCATAGGTTATGCCGACCTTTCGCGAAGCGGCGTTTTATCTCCCGATGAGGAGAGGCAGGCGGCCGAATATATATTCAGCGAGGGCAAAAGGCTTGAAAACTTATCTCGCAAGCTTTTGGAGCTTATTGTGCTGAAAGAGGGAGCCGTTTTACAGCTTTGCTCCCCGAGAGATATTATAGAGGAGCTGACAATGAGGCTTTGCCCGATTTACGACGCTCAGGGAATAGAGATTGCGGTCGAAAGCCAAAAGGGAGAGGCCATGCTTGAGCCCGACCTTTTCAAATCCCTTGTGACCAATTTGCTTGATAATGCCCGAAAGGCTATGGAAGGCAGAAAGGGCAGAATAACCGTCAAATGCTCTATGACGGAGAGGGGATGCGCTGTTTCAGTCACTGATGAGGGCAGAGGTATGCCGAAAGAAGCTTTGGCCCACGTGACCGAGGCATTTTACAGGGTGGATAAATCGAGGGCGCGCAGGCAGGGCGGCGTCGGTCTGGGGTTGGCGCTGTGCAGTGAAATAGTCCGCATTCATGATGGCTCCATATCCTTTGACAGCGCCGAGGGAAGAGGGACGACCGTCACAGTGGAGCTGAAGGGAGGCAGAGCGTGAAAAAGCATATTTTTTGCGTCCTTTTGGCCGCTGTGCTGGCCTTTGGCCTTTTCATGCCAGAACTGGCTTTGGAAACATACGAGCGCCGTCTGGAAGGGGGCTCCGTCGAGATACAAAACAATGATATATCTCTGTCCATAGGTCAGGACTACGACTATTTTGAATCGCTCTACCTTTTTACCGAGTGCAGTATTCAGCTTGAACTTACCGAGGGCAACAGAATGACGGGAGATCAAGCGGCGGAAAAGTGCAAAGAGCTTCGGAAAAGGTTTTTCCCTAATGAAAGCGAAAGCTTGGCCCATATGTCCGTCAGGCCTTATCTGCTGGCAAAAGGGAACGATATGGCCTCGTCGGCCATATACTGGATGGCCTGCTGGTATGATGAAAACGGCGATTTCGACGGCACTGTCTGGATAGACGATGAGAAGGGACTGCTCATTTCCTGCGGAGGCAGACTGCGGCATGAAATGGACAATGACAACGAAATGGTCGTTTACGCTTCACCCCTTAAAGACGCGGCTGTTTTGATAAGCACATATTATCTCGAGGTCAAGGGAGTGGAAAACGCCGCTATTTCGGGAGACGATGACGAATATATCATTTCACTTATGGGTGAAAGCTCGGACAAATGCTTCATCAGGGTTTTCAGGCAATCCGACGATATGTTTTATGTTGTGCCTCACAGAGTTTATTTAGAATAATATATTCCGTTTTGATGCCGTAGCTTTGCCTACTTGATGGTAACGCATAATATCATTCTTTCCGCGAGGAGGGATGATATTATGATTTTCAATGCAAACGAGGGCAAAAGAACCGTTATTCAGGTTGGCGGCAAAAGATACGCCCGTCATGCCGTCAGAACTCATTTTATAACCCTCGGAGAGGATTATATTGAGCTTATACGCAAGTATGTCATGCCCTTTTGGCAATATGGGGATATACTGTCGTCGAGCGAAAAGGTCATCGCCATATGCCAAAGGCGCATAGTCACCGAGGAGGAGGCCAAACCGGGATTTTGGGCGCGATTTCTGTCCAAATGCGCCCGTCCGACTTCGGCCGGCGAGGGTGTGGCAAACCCGAAGAAAATGCAGTTCGCTATAAACCAGTGCGGTCTTTTGAGGGTGCTTTGGGCGGCTTTCAGGGCGGCGATTGATAAGATGAGAGGAATACACGGCACCTTTTACGCCATACTGGGGCGTGAGATATCGGGCCTTGACGGCTTTTACGGAAAGGATATCCCCGAATACGAGCATATCGGCGTCCGCATCCCCGAAAGTCCCGACGGCGTGTGCGACGAGGTTTATCAAAAGCTGGGAATAAAAATGATGATTGTCGACGCCAACGATTTGAATGTGGAGCTTCTCGGCCGCTGTAAGGCTCTTGAGGGCAGGGGCGAGCAGGAGCTGACAGCCCTTGTCAGGGATAACCCGGCAGGTCAGGGAAGGAATCTGACCCCATTTGTGCTTATAAGGGAAATATAATCTAAAAAAAGCGGCTTTGCTTGAACAAAGCCGCTTTTTGTTGTATATTAAAATATATTTGCAAGCTTATTTAGAGGTTAATAATATGTCTCAGAGATTTATAGCCTTTGATGTTGAGACCCCCAACAGCCGCAATGACCGCATGAGCGCCATCGGAATATCGGTCATAGAGGATGGGCAGATAGTTAAAAATATATATTCCCTCGTCAACCCCCAGCAGCATTTCGAGCCCTTTAATGTCTGGCTGACGGGCATCAGTCCGGCCCTTGTGGCCGATCAGCCCACCTTCGGCGAGCTTTGGCCCATAATCGAGCCCTATATGTCGGGCGGCATACTGGCCGCCCACAGCGCGCCCTTTGATATGAGCGTACTGGCAAAATGCCTTGCGGCCTATGGGATAGAGTGGAAGAGTCGGGCAGAATATGTCTGCACCTGCACCATGGGGCGGCGCTGTTACCCCGACCTGCCAAACCACAAGCTCAACACCCTTTGCGACCATCTCGGCCTCGAGCTCGACCACCACAACGCCAGCAGCGACAGTATGGCCTGTGCCGGACTGCTTATAGACTATATAAATAAGGGGATGGACATAAAGGCCTTCAAACGCACATACGATTTTGCCGCCTGCCGCACTTTGAGGCGGAAATAAGCTATTCGTTCAGCGCAAAATCGTAAGCTTCGGTTATCCATGAGCAAAGCTCGCCGTCAAGCTGCGAGGTATCGGAAATAATTATATGATGCGTCCAGCGTCCCGGGTAAGGCTCGGTTGCGACGGCCACACGGGGCGAGTCAAGCCTGCGGCCAAGTCCGAGGGTCAACAGAATGGATATATCGGGACTGCCTTTCAGCTTTTTCATCGAGACAAAGGCAAAGCCGTATTTGGTTTTAAAGGTTATCTGGGTTTTGGCAACCTTGACCGTAACACCGCTGTGGGAGAAAATGATATCTCGGACGGCCTCATATAAGGGCAACGCCTCGGGCTTTTGACCGAAAAAGCCGATTTCTTCTAAAGTAAGCTCCGCCATATCATGTCCTCAGGGCGGCGCGCAGGCGGTTGGGTTTGCAGAAAAGGTCGAGAGCGTCGAGAATGGACGTGGTGACTATATCGGCCCGTGACAAAAGACCGCCGTAGCAGCCCTCGGGGCCGATGACCGTGACCGAAAGGTCGGCGGCCTCGGTCATCTGCATATCGTTGAAGCCGTTCCCGACGCAAATGACGCCGCCGCTTCGCTCTTTGACGACATTTTCCTTTATCACGCCCACGTCGGCCGTGGGGTATGTCAGCACGGTCACGGGCAGGTCCTTGCACTGGTCGGCCGCCGTGCCGTGGGTGTCGGCGGTGACAACTACAATATCCATAAGAGGGGATAGCTGCTCAAGTCTTTCCCTTACTCCCTCGATGAGTATTCCGTCCTCGGCTATGGTGCCGTTATAGTCCAGCACAAGGTGGCTGTAACAAACCTGGCCTCTGCCCGGTATTTCGGCTTTGAACATGATTTTCGCCTCCGTTTCAAAAACATTCAATATAAGTATAATATACTCTGTCCGTTAAAGCAAACATATGTTATACTTATAATCGGAGGGGATTCTGAAATGAACTTTAAGGGAGCGGTTTTTGACCTGGACGGCACCATTCTGGATTCGATGGACGTCTGGGACAGAATAGATATCGAGTTTTTATCAAAAAGGGGCTTTGCGGTGCCCGAGGGCTATGCAAAAGCCATAAGCGGCCTCAGTTTTGAAGATACCGCCGTATATACCAAAAAGCTTTTCGATCTGCCCGACGCCATAGAGGAGATAACGGCCGAGTGGAGCCGCATGGCCATGGAGGCATATTCCGACAGGGTAGAGCTGACAAGGGGCGCCGAGGAATATCTGATAAGGCTGAAAAAAGCCGGCGTCAGGCTGGCCGTAGCCACGGCGCTGACAAGGGAGCTTTTGACACCATGTCTTATGAGATGCGGCGTTTACGGGCTTTTTGACGCCTTTTTTACGGCTGAAGAGGTGGGCAGCGGAAAGGACAGCCCCGATTTGTTCGTCGCGGCGGCACGGGGACTGGGGCTGGAATGTCATGAGTGCATCGCCTTTGACGACGTTCTTCCTGCTGTGAAAAGCGCCAAGGAGGCGGGCCTTATCGTATGCGGCGTTTATGAGAAAAACTCATCCTCTCACAGGGCGGAAATAGAGAGCATAGCCGATATTTACATATCCTCCTTTGACGAGGCGCCCATGCCCGTTAATACGGAAAAACGGTGATAATAAATTGCGTAAAGAGCTTACAGAGATAAACGGAAGAATAGACTCGGTCATATACCGCAGCGACGAGAGCGGCTATGTCGTCGCGCGGCTTCTCATGGAGGACGGCGACGACATCGTCGTTGTCGGCGTGATGCCCTTTTTGGGGGCGGGGGAAGAGATAATCGCCATGGGCGAATATGTCACCCACCCGAAGCACGGCCCACAGTTTTCAGTCGTGTCATATTCAAGGCGTATGCCGACGACGGTGGGAGGCATATACGAATATCTGGCCTCGGGAACCATAAAGGGCATTGGGGCCAAAACAGCCAAGGCCATAATAACGGCTTTCGGGGACGAGGCCCTTGAAGTCATCGCCAACGAGCCTCAGCGTCTGACTCAGATAAAGGGCATATCCCTTTCAAAGGCTGTGGGCATTGGCGAGAGCTTTGTGCGTCTTAACTCAATGAAGATGATAATGGATTTCCTGTCGCATTACAAATTGCCCGGGTATGTCTCGGCCACCCTTTTCAAGACATACGGCACGGCGGCTCCCGAGCTTTTAAAGCGCAACCCCTATGTGCTGTGCGAGCGCGGATACGACCTTGATTTTGACGAGGTTGACAGGGTGGCAATGGATATGGGCTTTTCAAAAGATTGTCCCGAAAGGCTTGAGGCGGGGCTGCTTTATGAGCTGGCCTTCAACGCCGAGAACGGACACGCCTTTATCCCCGAGGAGAAGCTGCTTGAGGCTACGGCCACCCTTTGCGAAAGCGACGAGGAGAGCCTTTTTGAGTGTCTTGAAAGCCTTATAGAAAAGGGACGCGTCGTGCCTGACAATGTCAGGGGCAGAGACGTTTGTTACCTGGAGCATCTTTACAAGTGCGAAAACTTTATTTCCGATGAGATAAAAAGGCTGAGAGACATGAAACTTGTCCCTCCGCCCAACATAGACGGCCTTATTTCAAAAAACGAAAAGCTTTACAATATAGAATATGGCGAGGGTCAGCGCGAAGCCATGCGTATGTGCTTTGAAAAGGGGATCGCGCTTATAACGGGAGGCCCCGGCACAGGCAAGACCACGACACTCCTCTGTTTGCTTGAGCTTATGGAGGCCAACGGCCTTGAGGTGCTTTTGGCTGCCCCGACGGGACGCGCCGCCAAAAGGATGAGCGAGATATGCGGCAGAGAGGCCAAGACGCTCCACCGTCTGCTGGAGGCTCTTTTTGACTCGGCTCAAGGTACGACAGGCTTCAGACGCGACCGCTCGAATCCGCTGAAAGCCGATGTGATAATAATCGACGAGGCCTCCATGCTCGACCTGTTACTGGCCTCGGCCCTCCTTGACGCTATGAAGCCCCACACGAGGCTGATACTTATAGGCGACGCCGACCAGCTTCCGCCCATGGGGCCGGGAAGCTTTTTCTCCGAGCTTCTGGCGTGCCCCGATATACCCCAGACAAGGCTCACAGAGATATTCCGTCAGGCTCAGGGCAGCGATATAGTCGTCAATTCCCATATGATAAACAGGGGAGAAATGCCGGCTTTGCGCAAAAATGACGTGGACTTTTATTTCGCCAACGCGCGCACGGCAGAAAAGACGGCCTCCTCAGTGTTGGCGCTCATCACCGAGAGGATACCTTTAAAGTTCGGCATACAGCCCGAGGACGTCCAGGTCATATGTCCGTCGCGCCAGCTTGACTGCGGCACCACATCCCTCAACACCCTCCTTCAGCGGTATCTCAACCCTCCGTCCCCTCAAAAGGCCGAGGTCAAGATGGGCAATGTTGTTTTCAGGCAGGGCGACAGGGTCATGCAGATAAAGAACAACTATGACCTTATGTGGCGCAGGCTCGATTCTCCCGAGGTCGGCACGGGCGTCTTTAACGGGGACACGGGCAATATAGTTTTCATCGACAACGCCGCCGGAACCCTTGTCGTGAGATATGACGATAAGGAGGCCGATTATACGATTGACGAGATAAACCAGCTTGAGCACGCCTATGCCATAACCGTCCACAAATCTCAGGGCAGCGAATATCCGGCCGTTATAATTCCCCTCTTCGCCGCCCCCTCAAGGCTGTTGACACGCAGTATGCTCTATACCGCCGTCACAAGAGCCAAAAAACTCCTTGTGATAGCCGGCAGGGAGGAAATAGTCAGACAGATGGTGGATACCAACAAGAAAAACAAACGTTTTTCGGCTCTTAAATACAGAATAATGGGGAATGTGAATGATATTTAAGTCTCTTATCGCCGAGGCGCTCGATTTGGTATATCCGCCGAAGTGCGTTTTCTGCGGCGCCGTTCTTGAAAGGAGCGAGGACGGGATATGCGAAAAATGTATGGGTAGGCTGGAGTATCTGGGGCGTCACGGCTCTTTCGGCGGAGAGTTTTTCGAAAAGGGTTACGCGTGTTTTGACTACGGCGGCGACGTGCGCCACTCGATACACCGTTTCAAGTTCGGCGGCCATAAGGAATATGCAAAGGTATACGCCGAATGTCTTGCCAATGCGGCCGCGGAACATGAGGACGTAAAAACCTGCGACATTGTCACGTCAACCCCAACAAATGACCTGAATATCAAGAAGCGCGGTTTTGATCACGCGGCGCTGCTGGCGGAGAGCTTCGCGCGCCGGGTGGGGATGGCATATCTCAAAACGCTTGTCAAGACGAGAAAGACAGAGGCCATGTTCGGCTTAAAGCCCGATGAAAGACGGGCCAATATAATCGGCTCGATAGATATTCTGCCCGTAAGGGAACAAATCAAGGGAAAAACCGTCTTACTGATAGACGATATATTTACTACCGGCGCCACGGCCTCGGAATGCGCGAGAGTGCTGTTATCCGGAGGAGCGTCAAAAGTTTTCGTTTTAACGGTTGCGAAAACTGAAAAATGATATTACAATATATACGGATGTGTGATATGCTTATTGAAACCTGTCCGAAAATTGGATATAATAATACATAAGAATGCAGAAAGACAGAGGTGTAATTTTATGGCAACAGGAGATATTGGTATAGATTTGGGCACAGCTTCAATCCTTGTTTTCGTTAAGGGTCAGGGCATCGCTCTCTGCGAGCCGTCGGTTGTGGCCGTCGATAAGACAACGGGAAAAATACTGGCCGTCGGCTCCGACGCCCAGAATATGCTCGGCAGGACTCCGGGCAATATAGTCGCTGTACGTCCCTTGAGAGAGGGCGTCATTTCCGATTATGACATGACCGAAAAGATGATAAAGGAGTTTATCAAAAAGGTTCTCGGCTTCAGGCTTTTCAAGCCCAATGTTATCATATGCATACCCAGCGTGATAACAGAGGTCGAGGAAAGGGCAGTTATAGACGCCGGAATACAGGCCGGAGCCAAGAGGGTATATCTCATTGAAGAGCCCGTCGCGGCGGCGATAGGGGCCGGCATCGACATTTCAAAGCCCAATGGCAATATGATAGTCGATATCGGCGGCGGCACGACCGACATCGCCGTCATTTCCCTCGGCGGCATGGTGGAATCGACCTCTATCAAGGTGGCCGGAGACAAGTTTGACGAGGCCATTGTAAAATACATCAGACGCAAGCACAATGTGCTTATCGGCGAGCGCACGGCCGAGGAAATGAAGATGAATATCGGCTGTGTTTATCCAAGACCCGAGGAAAAGACCATGGAGGTCAAGGGCAGGTGTCTTATGACGGGACTTCCCAGAACCTTCACCGTATCCTCCTCCGAGATGATAGAGGCCTTTGAAGAGGTGACGGTCAAGATACTGGAGGCCGTTCACTCGGTTCTTGAAAGAACGGCTCCCGAGCTGGTGGGCGATATAGCCACAAACGGCATTGTAATGACGGGCGGCGGCAGCCTTATTTACGGTTTTGACAAGCTTATCGAGGCCAAGACGGGCATTGCCACAAGAGTGGCCGAGGACGCCATTTCCTGCGTCGCTTACGGCACAGGCAAGTCACTTGACAGCATAAACGCCATGCAGGACGGCACTATGAACCTGTCGAGAAAACGCCAGATGATGTAAGTGATTGATTTTAAAGAGACGGAGCCGAAAGGCTCCGCCTTTTATTAAATGATGTATATAAAAGGTGAACCATATGTATAAGAAAACGGCAAGACGGCTCGGCTGGGCGCTGTTTGCGCTGGCGCTGGTCACAAACGCGGCCGAGATAGGGGCGGCTTTGTTTTTTGAAAGTGTCGCGCCCGAAATTGTATATTCCCCATGGTATTCCATATTGCTGATAGCCGTCGGGATGTATGCCTGCGGTTTTCCTCTTTTTATGCTGATGACGAGGAACCTGCCCGATGACGACGAAAGAAGGGGCAGGGCTGAGCTTTCGGCAAGAGAGGTTGCAAAGCTTTACATAATGTGCATGGGCTGGGCGTATATCTTCAGCATTGTCGGCATGGTGCTGAGCCAGCTTATAGCGTCTTTTACGGGAGGAAACGCCACCAATCCCGTGGAGAGCATTTCCGCTATGTCGGGCATACTCCCCATGGCCATAGGCGCCGGGCTGATTTCTCCCATACTGGAGGAGATAATATTCCGCAAGGTGATTCTCGGCAGGGTCTTGCCCTATGGGCAGAGGGCCGCCGTGTGGTTCACGGCCATCACCTTCGGCCTGCTGCACATGAACTTTTATCAGTTCTTTTACGCCACGGCTCTCGGCGTAATTTTCGGTCATATCGCCGTCAAGACAGGAGGAATAAAATATACCGTTATACTGCACATTATGATAAATATGACAAGCTCTGTTTTTATCCCCCTGATAAGCGATATCGATACCGAGGGAGTGTTTGCCGGCGTCTTTGTCATAGCAATGATGGTTTGGGGAATGATACTTTGGGCTAAAAGCCGCAAATCCATAACGGCGATAAAGGTGCCTCCCCGTGAAAGGACGCCTTCCAACAGCCGTGGGCTTTATACGTCCGCCTTTGAAAACGACGCCTTTGACCCCGACTATGATTTGAGCCGCGGCAAATATGACACGGAAGAAAATGCTGTCAGCGGTAAAGAGCTTTATCTCAATTCGGGCTTTATTGCCTATGCTCTCCTGTGCGTCGCCGGTATAATTTTTGTTCTCATATGATAAAAGCTTTAATAAAAAGCCCACCTTTTAAGGTGGGCTTTTGTTTATCCTCTTTTGAGCTTGGATTTCATCAGGTCATAGACCTTGTATACATCTCCGGCTCCCATTGTAAAGATAAGGTCTCCGGGACGGGCGTTGGCGATGAGGTAATCGGCGGCCTCGTCAAGGGTGGAGACACATACCGAATCTTTTATCATTCCGGCCAGCTTTTGAGAGGTGATACCCGAAAAATTGGTTTCACGGGCGGCGAAAATCTCCGTCAGGACGCATATGTCGCAGTGGGAAAGGGCGTCGGCAAACTCGTTTAACAGCGAGACGGTGCGCGAATATGTATGGGGCTGAAAGACGCATATCGTGCGTTTCGGATTCATGTCGACGGCGGCGCGGAGGGTGGCCTCTATCTCCTGGGGGTGATGGGCATAGTCGTCATATATCTTTGCGCCGTTATAGCTTCCGCGGTATTCAAAGCGGCGTCCGACGCCGTGGTATTCTTCAATGCCCTTTTTGAAATCCTCAGCCGGGACGCCGATGAGCCATGCCACCGCCGCGGCGGCGAGAGAATTGCGCGCGTAGTGTATGCCGGGAACGGCCATATCAAGATGGGTGAAAAACTCTCCTTTGTGGTAAATGTCAAAGGAATAGTATCCGTCGTGGTTTGTCAGACCGTCAAGATAAAAATCGGCTTCCTTATTGAGGCCGAAGGTGATTACGCGCCTGTTGATATCCTTTACGGCCTTGACCGTATTGGCGTCGTCAAGGCAGGCGATGACAACGCCGTCCTTTTCGGGCACCAGATAGGCGAACTTTGTAAAGGAGGCTATGATATCGTCTGTATCGCTGAAAAAGTCAAGATGGTCGCGGTCAATGTTCAGTATGACGGCGATGGAGGGAGTGAAGCTTAGAAAAGAGTTTTTATACTCACAGGCTTCGGCCACAAAAAGGTCGTCGCTCTTGCCTATTCTCAAACTGCCTCCGATAGTGCTCAGGTTGCCGCCGACCATGACGGTCGGGTCGCATCCGGCGCTCTGGGTAAAGGTGGCTATCATGGACGTCGTCGAGGTTTTGCCGTGGGTACCGGCCACACAAACGGCCGTTTTGTATGTGCTCATTATCATGCCCCAGGCTGTGGCGCGCTCCATGACGGGCGTGCCGCGCTTCTTGGCGCCGACGATGTCGGGGTTGTTGTCCAATACGGCGGCCGTGCGGATGACAAGGGCGGCGCCGGTTGTATTTTCGGTATCGTGGCCCTGCATAAAGCGTATTCCGTTTTCCTCAAACTCGCTCAGATAGGGGGATGGATCGCGGTCAGAGCCTTGAACGACGGCTCCCATATCGTGAAGCTGCATTGCCAGCGCGTGCATTGAAACGCCGTTTATTCCGCATATATGTATGGGCTGTTTGCTTTTTATTATCTCCTGAAGCTCGGTATATGTCATAATTTAATCACCAACCGTTAAACAGATTTATAAAATAATTATATTACACTTTTGGGGAAATATAAAGTGTTTTTTTACGCGGCGGTTTTTCTATGGCAGTTAGCCACTGCAAACTTTTTCTTTACACAGGCTATTGTATAGATTATAATTGATTTCAGAAACCGAAAGGGGAGTTTATAAATGAAGTTTTATGTTTTGCAGAGCGGAGACAAAAGATATGAATATATCGCCCGTATGGTGGAAAAGGACGGACATAGGCTTGTATCCACTCCCGAAGATTGCGACGCCGCCGTTTTGCCGATGGTGGCAAGCGTCGACGGAGTGCATATCACGGGCACAGATATTGTGCTTGATGAGTTCGCCGCCGCAATGCCGGAAAAAAGCGTTATTCTCGGAAGTCTCGGCAGGGAGACGGTTCGCCCTGTCTTGAATTATCTTATCGATCCCTCTCTCAGATATCTCAACGCCGTCCCCACGGCCGAGGGGGCCATACTGGTCGCCATGGAGAATTTACCGAGAACCATTTGGAACAGCAAATGTCTTGTGCTGGGCAGGGGTCATGTGGGCAGTTATCTGGCTCATCTGCTGAAGGGCATGGGAGCCTATGTCACAATGGCCGCCAGAAAACAGGTCGACTTGGATTATGCCCGTTCCATGGGATATGAGGCCGTCGAAATCGCAAATGTGGCCGATATAATGGGCCGGCAGGATTTAGTATTTAATGCAGTACCGGCGCCTGTGCTGGGAGAGAAAGAGCTGAAGGCCCTGCGTGACGACGCCGTTATAATAGAACTGGCGGCGGCAAATCACGCCGTTGACCTTGAGCTGGCCGAAAAGGTCGGCGCAAAGGTGGTCGTCGGAGCTTCACTTCCCGGGAAATATTCTCCCGAGACTGCCGGAAGAATAATAACCGACGCACTCTATCGCACATTGAAAGCCAACGGCAGGATGTAAAAGGACAAAGTTAAAGCCGGCATAAAAAATGCCGGCTTTTTGTTATCTTCTGCCGCGCCTGTAGCCTCCGCGGCGTCCGCCGCGAGGACGGGAGGAAGAGGAGGGGTCTTTGGGGTTTTTAGGTTCCTCGGCGGCCTTGAACACCACGACAAAATCATTTACGGTGGCGTCCTGCATACTCTTCATAACGTGTCTGGCGTTTTCGGGGGAAAGCTCGATGTATGATTCCTTATCGCCGATTGTTATGCGGCCGATATCCTGCTTTTTAAGTTTGGCGTATTTCATGATAGCGCCTGATATATGGCTGGGGCGTATGTCATGCTCAAGGCCGACGTCGACCGATATGAGGACATTGTTCGGGTCGTCCTTGTATTTCGAGGGACGGGAGGAGCTTTTGCTCTTGGAACCCGATACGGGTGATTTGCGGTAGGAGGCTTTGGCGTTGTTGAGGGCGCGAACCTTGTCGTCGGGTAATGCCTCGGTGCCCTCCAGTTCAAAGGGAAGCATATGGGCGCCTGTCTTGTCCTCGATATCGCAGAGGTTAAAGAACTCGCCTCTGTTGGCTATTATCGTATAAGAAGCCCCAAGATTTCCGGCGCGGCCCGTGCGGCCGATGCGGTGAACATAATATTCCACATCCTGGGGTATGTCGTAATTTATTATGGCCTCCACGCCTGTCGCGTCGATGCCCCTTGCGGCCACGTCGGTAGCGATGAGTATGTTGACCTCGCCCTCCTTGAAGGCTTTCATGACATGACTGCGGAAGGACTGCTTCATATCGCCGTGGAGGGCCACGGCGGCCAGCCCCTTTTCGACCAGATGGTCGGTCAAAACGTCGACCATGTGCTTGGTATTGCAGAATATAAGCGCCCTTTTGATGTTGAGCTTTTCCATCAGCAGTACGACAGAGTTGGCCTTTTTGTGCTGGGGGACCTCGCAGTAATACTGGGCGATAAGCTCAAAGGCCGTCTGTCCGTCGTCGCCCTTGACGTGCTCGGGGGAGTGCTGAAAACGTTCGGTCAGACGGAGAATCTGGCTGGGCATCGTGGCAGAAAAAAGCAGTGTCTGGCGCTTTTCGGGGCAGCAGCGCAGAATGTATTTGATGTCATCGTAAAAGCCCATGTCCAGCATCTCGTCGGCCTCATCGAGAATGACCGTTTTGACGTTGTCCAGCTTAAGGGTGCCGCGGTGGATATGGTCGATAATCCTGCCCGGGGTACCGACGACTATCTCGGCCTTTTTAAGGGCGCGAATCTGTATCATTATAGTCTGTCCGCCGTAAACGGGTACGGTTTTTACGCCCTCCTTGTATTTGGCGAACTTGCGCATTTCGTCGGTTATCTGTATGGCCAGCTCGCGCGTGGGGGCCAATACAAGGGTCTGCACCATGCCCTCTTCGGTCGGTTCCGTCTTTTCGACGGAGGGTATGGCAAAGGCGGCCGTTTTGCCCGTGCCTGTGCTGGACTGGCCGATGACGTCCCTGCCCTCCAGCACAAGGGGTATTATTTTTTCCTGTATCGGAGTCATGGATTCATATCCCACATCCTCGATTGCCTTGAGGACTTCGGGGGAAAGCTCCAGACTGCTGAATAAACCTTCGTTCATATTTTATCTCCTGAATCTTTGTCTTTTTTCCTGTCGATATTAAATTATACTACAAACAGAAAAAATAAGCAAATAAAAAAGGGCGGCCTTCGGGCCGCCCCCTTGTTGGGTTAATATTAGTCCTTGTAAACGACGCCTTCCTTCATGACAAAGGCGCAGTCCTTCATTACGGTGATATCCTTGAGGGGATCGCCCTTGAAGGCAACAATGTCGGCCAGCTTTCCGGCCTCGACCGAACCGAGGGTGTCGGTGGCGCTCAGCAGCTCGGCGTTTGTCTTTGTGGCGGCCGTCAGGGCCTGGACAGGTGTGAAGCCGAACTTGCACATCAGCTCGAACTCATAGCCCTGCTTGCCGTAGAAGTTGGAGGGAGTGCCGGAGTCGGTGCCGAAGGTGTGCTTGACGCCACGCTTGAGACCCTCTCTGATGCCCCATTCATGGCGTTCATAAACCTGCTTGGCTTTGTCTATCATCCAGCCCTGAAGTCCCATGTCGGGGCCGCAGACGATGATTCTCTCGGCGGCGATGATGGTGGGGGTGTGGTATGTGCCGTGTTCAAGGAAGAGATCGATGGCCTCGTCGTCAAGCATCATGCCGTGCTCGATAGAGGTGATACCGGCTCTAGCGGCGGCTTTGATGCCGTCGGTGCCGTGGGCATGAGCCGCCGTATGCACGCCGTACATACGGGCTATTTCGCATATGGCGTCCAGCTCGTCCTGTGTAAGCTGCTGGGAGCCGACCGTCGTGCCGAGGGACATGACGCCGCCTGTGGCCATGACCTTGATAAAGTCGGCTCCGTATTTGAGATTGTATCTCGCCAGTCTGCGCGCCTCATAGGGGCCGTCAGCGGGGCCGGGATGGAGGTTGGTGGAAATATAGGGGCTGAAATGGCTGTCGGCATGGCCGCCTGTCGAGCTTATGCCGCCGCCCGACGCGTAGACCCTTGAACCGGGGAATCTTCCGGCCGCGATGGCGCGCTTGACCGAGACATTGACGAAGCCCTGACTGCCGCAGTCGCGGACAGTGGTAAAGCCGGCCATAAGGTCGGTTTTGGCGTTCTCAAGGGCTGTACACACCATGTCACCCAGCAGGCCCTGTGAGGCCGAATAGGGATCGTTGTGGCCCGTGCTGCCAAGATGGACATGAGCGTCGATAAGGCCGGGCATGACAAAGCTGTCCGAGAGGTCGATGACCTTATATTCGGGAGAGATATTTTCGGGGCAGGGAATGACTTCGGCGATTTTTTTACCGTCGACGACGACAAGCATATTCTCGGAAACCGTTCCGTCCTGAGAATTGAAAAGCCTGCCGCATTTTATTGCTGTTTTCATGATGTGTTCCGCCTTTCTGAAAAAGATAATAAAATTATATATGATAAATCCTTTAAAAGCAATAGCCAAGCTGTGCTAAACATGGTAAAATAAAATAGCTGAGCCCGATATCCTGCTAAAAGGACAGCAAAAGTAATAATATATACCCATAAAGAAAAGAGGTATATATTATGAAAGATTTCAGATTTGTCAATGTTATGGGTCATATAGAGGTTTACGACGGCTGGGGACAGTTTATCCTCAGCGCCGATAACGAGGGAGAGGCTCTTTGTGAGCTTGACGACATGATGGAGGATTTATCTTGAATATTATTTCTGTTATTGCTTCTGAACTGGCCGTTACGGAAAGCCGCGTGCAAAAGGCTGTCGAGCTGCTTGACGAGGGGAACACGGTGCCCTTTATCTCGCGGTACCGCAAGGAAGCCACGGGCAACCTGACCGACGAACAGCTTCGCGTTCTTGAACAGCGCCTAAACGCGCTAAGAAATGTCGAGGCGCGCAAGGAGGACGTCAGACGCCTTATCGGCGAGCAGGGCAAGCTGACGGATGAAATATCGGCGGCTCTTGAAAAAGCGTCGACCGTTTCGGAGATAGACGACATATACCGCCCTTTCAGGCCCAAAAGAAGGACGAGGGCCACCATGGCGGAAGAGAAAGGGTTGAGGCCTCTGGCCGAGCTGATGAAAGCGCAGGGGAGAGAAGACCCTCTTAAAGAGGCCGCGCGTTTCATAAATGAGGATAAGGGAGTAACAAGCGTTGAGGATGCTCTTGACGGAGCCAAGGACATAATCGCCGAGGAGATATCCGAAAGGGCGGATATCAGGCGTTGGATAAGGGATTTCACCCGTCGAAAGGGCTTTATCGCGACAAAGGGCAAGACGGAGGAGGATTCTGTCTACCGCTTGTATTACAAGTACTCCGAGCCTGTTGCGAAAATACCTTCTCACAGGATTCTCGCCGTCAACAGGGGCGAGAAGGAGGGCTTTCTTTCGGTCAAGCTGGAGATTGACGCCGAGGAGCTTGTCTCACGTCTGAAAAGCAATATCGTGAAAAACCGCGCCTGCCTTTGGTCGCCCTATTTATGCGACGCGGTCGAGGACAGCTACCGCCGTCTTATCGCTCCCTCTATTGCTACGGAATTGAGGGGCGAGGCCACCGAGCGCGGAGAGGACAGGGCCATAGAGGTGTTCGGCGGCAATCTCAAGAGCCTGCTTATGACGCCTCCCGTCAAGGGGAAGGTCGTTATGGGCTTTGACCCGGCTTACAGAACAGGGTGCAAGATAGCCGTCGTCGACCGGAAGGGCGACGTGCTTGACGTCACAGTCGTATATCCCACTCCGCCACAGAAAAAAGAGGAGGAGGCGCGCAGGGTGCTGTCGGCTCTTATAAAAAAGCATCATGTGGACGTTATATCCATCGGAAACGGCACGGCCTCAAAGGAAAGCGAGATATTTGTCGCCGATATGATAGCCCGTATGGGGCTTGACGTGCGGTATGTTATAGTCAGCGAGGCCGGAGCCTCGGTATATTCGGCCTCCAAGCTCGGAACTGAAGAGTTTCCCGAATACGACGTTTCGTTGAGAAGCGCCGTTTCCATTGCCAGAAGGCTTCAGGACCCCATGGCCGAGCTTGTCAAGATAGAGCCAAGGGCCATCGGCGTCGGCCAATACCAGCATGATATCGACCCCAAACGCCTTGACGCCTCCCTTGAGGGGGTGGTGGAGAGCTGTGTTTCCTCTGTGGGCGTCGATATCAACACGGCTTCGCCTTCGCTTCTGTCCCGTATAGCCGGCATAAACGCCCGAACGGCCAAAAATATATGTGATTACAGAAGTCAAAACGGCCTTTTTAAAAGCCGCGCCGAGATAAAAAAGGTCAAGGGAATAGGCGAAAAGGCTTTTACTCAGTGCAGCGGTTTTCTCCGTGTGCCCGAAAGCTGCGAGATACTTGACAACACGGCCGTTCATCCCGAATCCTATGGGGCGGCCAAGGCGCTTTTGGCCGAAATGGGCTTTGAAGAAAAGGATTTTGGCGAAAAAGGCGCGGATTTTGTCTCGTCCGTTAAAGAAATCGACCGTCAGGCAATGGCCTCAAAGCTTGGAATCGGCCTTCCCACCCTCAATGATATAATATCCGAGCTTTCAAAGCCGGGCAGGGATATCAGAGACGAGCTTCCTCAGCCGATACTCAAAAGCGAGATACTCGATATAAACGACCTCAAGGCCGGTATGGAGCTGACAGGCACAGTGAGGAATGTGGCCGATTTCGGCGCCTTTGTCGATATAGGAGTGCATCAGGACGGTCTTATTCATATAAGCAAACTGGCAAAGCATTTTGTCAAAAACGCTTCCGACGAGGTTTCGGTGGGGGACATACTTAATGTCAGAATAATAGAAGTCGACGCCGAAAGAAAGCGCATATCCCTTGAAAGAGTTTTTGAAAATAAGGAATAAAAAAGACCCCCTTGAAGTATTATTGATACCAGAGGGGGTTTTGTCATGTCTGTTGAGAAAAAAGCAAAGGTCTATAATTTCGTTACAATATTCTGCGTCTTTTTGTGTATGCTGCTTATCGGGAGGGTGGCCTGCGACGAGCTTTTCGGCGGAGGAAATGCGACGGAACATATTCCGCCGTCAATATCCGCGAAAGGAGAGACGGCCCGGCAGCCCGTTGACGGTGTCAGAATAGACTGTGGAATGATAGAGGAACAGATATCCGGTTATCTGCCCGAAGGGTTTCCGCTTGAGGACATAAAGGTGGAGATAAGCTCCGACGGTTCTCTGGCTGTCGACGCAAAAGCGTCAAAATCAAAGATAAAAGATTATCTTGAAAACGCGGGCGTGGAGCTTGACGGCGGCTTCTTTTTCAAGCTGTTGCCGGGAAGAGTGGATATAAGGGTCGAGGCCGTGTGTTCCTGTGACGTCGAGAGCCGTATGCTGGCCCTGTCGGTAGGCTCCGTAAAGGTGGGGGATATGGAGCTTGACGTCTCAAAGGCCGCCGAGGGGTGTTTTTCAGAGCTGTCAAAAAGCCTTAACAAGCTTATGCTGGCAACGGGCGTCATCTTTGATAATATTCAGTTCGCAGACGGGTATTTGATTTTGAAATAGTTTTGGCGGCGTGGTATCACGCCGCTTTTTTTAAATAAAGTTTTTTGACAAAAGGTTTTAAAAGTGTTTTACAAAAGGCCAAAGTATGATACAATATTCAAAAGACACATTCTTTTCGCGTGGAAAACGAGACTTTTGAGGTGAGTTTGATGAAGGGCAATTTTGTTATAAGCAGGAGCAAAGAGGGAGAGTTTTATTTTAAGCTCTGTTCCTGTGACGGACGAGCCTTGGCTCAGGGAGAGTGCTTTGACACCCTTTTCGCCTGTAAAAACGGGCTGGCCTCGGTGTGCGAATGTCTGAATGCCGACGTGGTTTCCGAGGAACAGGTGAACTTCGGCATAGGCAAAGCCGTATATGAAATAGTAAAAGAGGGGGACGGCTTTGAGTTTTTCCTCAAAGGCTCCTTCGGAGAGGTGTTGGCTTACAGCGACAGGTTCGCCACCTATGACGAATGTCGCAACGCGGCCAAAGAGATGTCAGAGCTGGAGATAGATATAGAAGACCTTAACTAAAAAGCAACCTTGGGGGCAACGGATATGGACAAGCCAAAACAGATTTCCCGTCAGAGACCGCGTTTATGGACATTTATTTTTATCCGCGTGGGCATGATAACCTGCCTTTCGGGCATAAGTATGCAGATGTTTATGTCGGCGTTTCCGCAGTATTTGCAGCAGCGCGGCTTTACGGCCACTCAAATGGGGCTGGTGGCTTCGGGCTATACCATATGCGCCATGATAATGAGGATTTTCGCCGGAAATCTCATAGACAAAAAGGGCCGCAGAATCATGTGCCTTTTGGGGCTTGCAATGTTCGGCCTGCCCATTTTGGGGTTCTATTCTCTGTCCTCTATTGCCGTGATAGTTATTCTCAGGTTTTTTCAGGGCTTCGGCTCCTCTTTGACGGGCATTGCCACGGGCACTATGGTGCCCGACGTACTGCATAAGGACAGAATGGCCGAGGGCGTGGGTTATTACGGCCTGTTCAGCTCTCTTGCCACAGCCATCGGCCCGGCCATCGGCGTCAGCCTTCTTGTAAAAGGGGAGACAGGCTCCTTTTTCATTTTCGGTTTTGTGCTGATAATGGCCGCTGTGGCCGTAACGCTGACCGTAAATTATGAGAGAAAGAGCAAAAAATCTGACGGAGAAAAGGACGACTCTCCCGAAAGCTCCCTTACGGAAGAGGAGATAGAGTTCCAGCGCGTGGCCGAAGAGGAGGCCGCCGAGGATGAAAAGAAGAGCTTTATCTGGAAGTTCTTTGACCGCAGAGCCGTTCCGGCCGCCATTATCGCCACGATGCTGACCATGTCCACCACGACCATCACTAATTATGTCTCGCCATACGGCGTGTCGATCGGCCTGACGGCAATAGGCAATTTCTTCACTATTCAGGCCGTTTTTATGATAGTTGCCAGACTGATATCCAATAAAATGGTGGCCAGAATCGGCCTTTTCAAGACGATAGCCCTCGGCTTCCTTCTTGATATGACGGCCATGGCCTTCCTTGCCACCATGACAAACAACTCCATGATGTTTGCCGCAGCGGCCATAAGGGGACTGGGAGGAGGACTTTATTTTCCGGCGCTCAACGTGCTGGCCGTCAAGGACGCCGCCAAAAGCCGAAGGGGCAAGGCAACATCTACATATTACGCCGCCTATGACGTGGCCGCAGGTATAGGAGCGCCGACATGGGGATTCATTGCCGACCATTTCGGAGGCTACCGCACAATGTACTTCGGCGCCGGACTGCTTTATATTGTGACGATTTTTGTCGCCTATCTGCTTGTCGGACGCAAAAAGAAAGCATGATAAAATGCTTTTATAATAGCTTTCAAACAGTGAGATTTGCGTTTTGTGCATAAAAAAGAAACGGCCGCGGTAATGCTCCGCGGCCGCTTTTTATTTGAGTCTCACGCTGACCTCTCCGCCGGAAAGGGGAAAGGTCTCGCCGTTTTGTCCCTTTACTATCAGACGGCAGTCATCGTCGATTGACGCGACATGAGCCGGAAAGGAAGTTTCTCCACGAATGACCGTCACGTCACGGCCTGTCAGAATACTGCGCCTGCGGTATTCGTCCAGAAAGCCCTTTTGAGGCAGGCTTTTGTAAAGCTCATAGAAATTGTCCAGCAGATTGGCGAGAAGAGGGGCGCGTATATCGGGCGGACAGCCGCCGTCGGGATAAAGGCAGGCGGCGATATCGGTTATATCGGAGGGGAAGCCGCCCTCGGGCGGAGCAATATTTATCCCTATGCCGAGAACGACATATTCAAGCTTGCTGTTTTTTGGCTCCAAACTGGCTTCTGCCAGTATTCCGCACACCTTTTTGGAGCCGAGGTATATATCGTTGACCCATTTGATGCCGCACTCTTTGCCGCAGGTGTTTTCTATGGCCGATGCGGTCGAAACGGCGGCCGCCGCGGTGATGAGCAGAGAGTCCTCGGGCTTAAGCTCGGGACGCAGAATAACGGTGAAATACAGCCCCGTGTTTTGCGGCGAAAAGAAACGGCGGCCTAAACGCCCCTTTCCTTTGGTCTGTCTTTCGGCCGTTATGACGGTAAACTCCTTCGCGCCCTGTCCGGCCAGCACTTTGGCGTCGTCGTTTGTACTGCCCGTTTCATCAAGGGTGATGAAATCAAACACCCTGTGCTTTAAACGGCGTTCAATGCTGACGGCGGACAGCTTTTCAATCTTATCCATTTTCTCACCTCGTTCATGCCGATAATATCACGGGACTGATGAGAAATCAAGAAATATCAGATGGTGAGGGTTCCGTTTTCGTCCTCGATGAGAATATAGATGTTTTCCTCCTGACCGCTGAGGGCGTTTACATAAACTATGACGTGCATTCCGTTTTTGTCCTCGCAGACATATTCGTGGCACAGCACCTCGTTTTGGCCGGAGGTTGGTATAAGGGCCAGATTGACCGACTGCACGGTCAGATTTCCGCTGATTATCTTCAGTCCCTCGTCGGCCGAAAGCTTGGGCTGGGGCAGGGTGCGGCTTCGGTGGCTCATGAGATAACCTCTGGCCTCCATGCCGAGGATATCGCCGTTGTCCAGAGCCACGCTGACCTTGATAAGGTCGCCGTAAACAATGATGTCGTTTTGGGTGTAGGCGTAATTTATCGTCATCATGCCGTCATAAACGGTGTAATAGCTCTTTTTCATGTTTTTGAAGCCGCGAGAAGCCAAAAACTGCTCGGCGGCGGCCGACGCCTGCTCGGGCGAAAGGGTGGGTTCTGTCACTGTTCGGTCAAGACGGTAGTCGAAAATAATGCCGCCCTGTTTTGAAACTTCTATTGTCGCGCCGTTGGAGGCCGAAAAACAGTAGCTTTTTATCTTGTCGCCGCCCTCATAAAGCAGCGATATCGAAGTGACGGGGACGCCGGCGAAGGACGAGGCGCTTTTCATGGCCTCTTCTATCGTGACCTCGGGCAGGTTTTCTATAAGCTTCGGCTTGGCGTAGGCGAGATGCTCGGAGAAGGGGCCGTCGTAGATAAGGGTGGCATATTCCGGAAACTCCTGCTCGACGCCGCTGAGGCCGTCGCTGAGCATAAGGGCGCCATCGGTGTTCACGGCCTGAGTTATGCCGCCGCGGTCTATCTGTCCGATGTCCATCTGATGCTTGACGGCGCTGACCTCGGCCGTTACCTTTTCGGAGGCGTCGTAAAGACTGCCGATGGCGTCAAGGTTTTCCCGGCTTATCTCGTCGCCGCCCGACGAGGCAAAGAGGAGATAATAGGCAAAGTCGCCCGTCTGGGCCACAAAACGCTGTGTTTTTTCAAGTGCGTTGGAGGGAAGGGAGAGGGCGGCCATACAGCTTTTGGCGTTTTCGGCGCTCTGCCAGAGCTTGGCCGATATGGTCTGGAAGCTTCGGGGCGTCGTCGCGTATCTGAGCTTGGCCAGCGCGCTGTCCATCTGAGAAAGCTCCGACACAAGCTCGGACATGGAGCGTTCGTCGGAATATTCGATATATCTGCCGTATTTTTCAGCCTTGGCCGAATAAAACACCGTTCCCGTCATAAAGAGAAGGCATAGAAGGCTGAGAAAAAATATATAGCGGTTATTTGAATGGTTCATAACTGCCTCCTGTGGTTTTAATAACGGTATTTTTATCTCTTTAAAGGCTATTTATTCTTTTGTGCGTATTGTGGTATTATACTATGTAAGTGCGTTTGTTTTGAAAATAAACTTTATTTTGAAATAGAAAGGAAAAAAAGATGAACTCTACAGCACTCGCCGAAGAGGCAAAAAAAGAGAAAAAGAAAATTTCTTTGAGCTTTATACAGCCCTCGGGCAACATCACCCTCGGCAACTACCTCGGCGCTCTGTCCAACTGGGTAAAAATACAGGACAGCGGAGAGTTTGACTGCCTTTATGCCGTGGCCGACCTTCACGCCCTGACCGTCAGGCACGACCCTTCCGAGCTGCGCAAGCTTATATATCAGGCGCTGGCCACCCTGCTCGGCTGCGGCATCGACCCTGAAAAGAGCATTGTGTTTTTGCAGAGCCATGTCCATCAGCACGCCGAGCTGGGCTGGATACTCGATTGCTACACCATGTTCGGTGAGCTTTCCCGTATGACCCAGTTTAAGGATAAATCGGCAAAATACGCCGACAATATAAACGCCGGCCTGTTTACATATCCCTCCCTTATGGCCGCAGATATACTGCTTTATCAGACCGACGTCGTACCTGTCGGACAGGACCAGAAGCAGCATATTGAGATAGCGAGAGATATCGCCACAAGGTTCAACGGGCTGTATGGCAACACCTTCAAAATACCCGAGCCTTATATCACCAAGAGCAGCGCCAAGATAGCCAGCCTTGTCGACCCGACGAAGAAGATGAGCAAATCGGATACCAACGCCAACGCCATAATCACCGTGCTTGACACCGACGACCAGATAATAAAGAAGTTCAAGCGCGCCGTCACCGATTCCGGCTCCGAGGTCAAAATGGGCGAGGGCAAGGACGGTATCAATAACCTTATCGGCATTTATTCGGCCGTCACCGATATGACGACGGAAGAGGTGGAGCGTCAGTTTGAGGGCAAGGGCTACGGCGATTTCAAGCTGGCCTGCGGCGAGGTCGTGGCCGACAGGATAAGGCCAATTCGCGAGAGGATACTTGATTACATGAACAACAAGGATTACCTCGAGCGAGTGGCGCAGAGAGGAGCCGAACAGGCTTCCAGACTGGCCCAGAGGACGATGGACAAGGTGTTTAAAAAGGTCGGGCTTGTGGCAAAGCCCCGTGGATAATCGAGGATAAAAAATGATTGGGAACAGTGTTGTACTGACCTCAGCGGCGGCATTTGCGCTGGCGTTGGTCATAGCTTTCGGCACGACTCCTATCGTCAAGTCTTTTGCTTATAAGATAGGGGCCATAGACGTGCCCAAGGACAACAGAAGAATGCACAAAAAGCCCATTCCCCGTGTGGGCGGCTTGGCCATCTTCCTCGGCTTTATCGTCAGCACTCTTGTTTTCGGCAGGCTGAACGGCGAAATGAAGTCGATTTTGCTTGGCGCCGTCGTGATAGTCCTGCTCGGCATTGTGGACGACGTCATGGCACTCAAGCCGGGGACAAAGTTTATCGGGCAGATAGTGGCCGCCGTCATACCCATAATGGCAAATGTCAGGATATCGGTGCTGACCAACCCCTTTGATTCGGAGAGCTATATACATCTCGGCTGGTTCTCGATACCCATAACCATCATATGGATAGTCGGCATGACCAACGCCGTCAACTTTATCGACGGACTGGACGGGCTTGCCTGCGGCGTGTCGTCGATAGCCTCGCTGACGGTCTTTACAATAGCCCTTTTGGTGTCCGAGTCCCATATTGCCATCGTCATGGCGGCCCTTGCCGGGGCATGCTTCGGCTTTCTGCCCTATAACCTCAACCCGGCCCAGATTTTTATGGGGGATACAGGCTCCATGTTTTTGGGATATATTCTGGCGACCATATCTATCACAGGCCTTTTCAAGCTGGCCGCCATGATCTCCTTTATCGTGCCCTTTATCATCCTCGGTCTGCCCATATTCGATACAGGCTTTGCCATTGTCAGAAGGCTCCTGAAGGGACAAAGCCCTCTTCAGGCCGACAGGGGACATATACATCACAGGCTGGTTGATATGGGCTTCGACCAGAAACAGTCGGTAGCCATACTTTACGCCGTCAGCGTTCTCCTCGGCCTTTCTGCCGTCATATTCACCACCAGCGGAGAAATGAAGATAGCTCTTTTTGCGCTGGCCGTGCTTCTTTGCTTTTTCTTTGCCATGAATATAAAGCTCAAAAACAAAAAGCCTGCCGAGGCTTCTGAAAGGGAGGACGAGAAAAAATGAACAAACTGAAGGTCATGCTGGTATTCGGCACTCGTCCGGAGGCCATTAAGATGGCTCCTCTTGTTAAAGAGCTTAAAAAGCATGAAAATATCGAGTGTCTGGTGTGCGTCACGGGACAGCACAGGGAGATGCTCGATCAGGTGCTGTCAGCCTTTGAGGTGACTCCCGATTTTGACCTTGCAATCATGGAAAAGAGCCAGACGCTGTACACTGTAACGGCCAAAGCCTTGACAGGGCTGAAAGAGGTTTTTGACAGGAACAGGCCCGATATAGTTCTTGTCCACGGCGACACAACGACGACATTTGCCTCGGCGCTGGCGGCTTTTTATGATAAGATAAAGGTCGGACACGTTGAGGCCGGTCTCAGGAGCTTTGACAAGAACTCGCCCTATCCCGAGGAGATGAACAGAGTTCTGACAGGCCGTTTGGCCGATATACATTTTGCCCCCACCGCGGCAAATGCCGATAATCTGAAAAACGAGGGTGTGACAAAGGACGTTTACATAACCGGCAACACGGTAATCGACGCCCTTAAAACAACGGTCAGGGACGATTATGTTTTTGAATGTGACGAGCTTAACCACATAGACTATCAGAACAAAAAGGTCGTTCTGATGACAGCCCACCGCAGGGAGAATTACGGCCTGCCCATGGAAAACATCATGAGCGCCGTGGCCGAACTGGCACAGAAGAAAAGGGACGCGGTTTTTGTTTATCCCGTCCATTTAAGCCCCTATGTCAGAGAAACGGCTTCAAAATACCTTTCGGGTCTTGAAAACGTCATGCTTATCGAGCCTCTGGGCGTTTTCGATATGCACAATCTTATGGATAGGGTGTATATGGTCATGACAGATTCGGGCGGACTTCAGGAGGAGGCTCCGGCCCTCGGCAAGCCCGTCCTTGTTCTCCGCAGGGAGACCGAGAGGCCCGAGGCCGTTGCCGCCGGCACGGTAGAGATAGTCGGAACCGAAAAGCGCGATATCATCGAAAGCGCCCTCAGGCTCTTTGATGACGAGGCGCATTATCTGAAGATGAAAAAGGCTGTCAACCCTTACGGAGACGGAGAGGCCTGCCGCAGGATATGTGAGAATTTGCTTTATTATTTTGGCATGGGGGACAAGCCGGCCGAAAGCTTTAAGGCCTGAAAAAAAGAAGGCGGTGATTTGAATTAAAAACCGCACAGTTGGATTGTGGATGACAGCGGCTGTTATTGTGGCCATTCTGCTGTTTTTCAATATATTCGGACTGCCTTTTTCAAAAAAAGACGCTACGGGGGGGATAGTCCTTCCGGGGGAAAGCTCCGACGATATCGGCGTTGACATAGATGATTATTCATCCAATCTCGACTATTTGGAAAAGGTCGAGGTGGACAAAAGTAATATAAAGCTTATTATCGGGGCGCTTCACCGCCCGGAATCATATCACATCTCGGCCAACAGCACTATTTACTATTCCGGCGGACAAAGCTCTATGGCGGCCGAGGGCTATATATACGGCGCCACCAGCCGCACCGTTGTGTATGACGGAGGCACGAGGCAGAACTGTTTGATTAACGGAGAGGATGTCTATATATGGCCCGAGGGTGCGTCCTCCTATTACAGCGGCAAAAAGGGAGATTTTTCCGAGGACGATTATATTTATATTCCCACATACGAAAAGATTCTTTCTTTCGATGATGACGACATACTGAGCGCCGATTATTCCCTGTATAACGACCGTTATTGTCTGTATGTCGAAGTTTTTGAGGAGATCAGCGGCTACCGCAGTCTTTATTATATTTCGGTTGAAAACGGCCTTTTGATAGGCGCCCAGAGCTTTGAGGGAGAGACCCTTGTATATTCGCTTTCCTGTGATGTGTTTGACGTGCCCGAAAGCTACGGCGATATATTGACACTGCCCGACGGTAAGGTCATTGAACCGAATTAAAAAATGAGCAGAGCTGACGCTCTGCTCATACTTTTCTTTACAGGCCAAGAAGGAAAAGGGCGGCTATGATCAATACGGTATCGCTTATTTTGTCGTCGGGGTCGGCTATCAAAAAATAAACCAGCACTAAAAGCAAGATGGTGTCGCCGTTAAACTCGGGCAGTTTGATGTTGTTTCCCAACATATTTTTCAGCGCGTTCAGCCCTTTTGCCGGAGCGTTTTCCTCTGCCGCCGCTTCGGCGCTTCCTTGGCCGATATCGGAAAAGCTTTCTTCTCCGATGTTTCCCATGTTCTGTGAAGGAATGGGTTCAAAGCTGTCGGAGTTTATGTATCGGTTATACAACTGACTCATCTCCCAAGTGCCGTGAGGGCTGATTTGGTAGCCTGAGCGATGTTGGCCATGCGTATAGCGCGCTCGATGCTGTCGCCGCGAGTTGCGCTCATATATGGCTTGAGTGCCTTGATGAGGTTGAGCTTTTCGGGCTTGATAAACTCTCCCTTGCCCGAAAGTGCCTGCAGGATAGGCGGAAGAGCCGCGGCAATATTGCTCAGGCCCGGTTGCGCCGACCTGTCAGGCTCGGGCGAAGGCGAGGGTTGAGGCTCAGGAGTCGGAGAGGTAACGGGAGCGCCCGACTCGTCGGACGGAGAAACCTCCTGTTTCTCGGAAATGAGCTTTAGCAGCATCGCGGCAATCTCATCCTTTGACATATCGCCGCCCGTCGAGCTTTCAGGTTCAGGCTGTGAGGACGGCACGGCGCTTTGAGACGAGGCAAATATTTCGGCGGCCATGCTGAGAGCTTTGCCCATATCGTCTCCCTGCGGCTGTGCCGCGGCCTTTGTGTCGTCCTTTTCAAACATTGTTTACACTCCTACTACTTCGACGATTTTGGCAATCAGCGAGGCTCCGTCCTTTGAAGAAAGAAGGGAAGACATAAGGACTCTCGCCGGGTCTTTTTCGGTCTGGTTGGCGGCCATGGCGGCCGCTTTCAACGCGTCGCCGCCGTTTCCGGCCAGCATGGCGATAAGCTGGCGTCCATTGGGGCTGGAGGCGGTCGCGCTGAGTTTGTCTAAAGTCTGTATGATTTTCGCGCCTTGGGGAGAGGACATGAGGGCCCTCGCCATGGATTCGTATTCACTGGGCATTTGGATTACCTCCCATTTGTTTTCATCGGATGTTATTGTCCGTTACGATATCATTATATGGCGCGAAAATAAAAAAGTTGATTATTAAAGGTGGAAAGAAAATGAAAGCTTGTGTTTGCAGCGATTCTCATGGCAACAGTGACGGTTTAAAACGTATGCTGGAGCTTGAAAAGCCCGATACTCTTTTGTTTTGCGGAGACGGCATAGATGATTTTATGGGTATTGAACTCCCCGAAAGGACTTTATTTGTCAAGGGCAACTGCGATTTTCTGTGTGACGAGCCTGTTATAAGAGAGTTTGTCCTTGAGGGGGTCAGAATAATCATGACTCACGGACATAAATATTCTGTCAAGACGACGACCGATATATATCTTTCGGAGGCATACGCTAAAGACGCCAAGGTGGCTCTTTACGGCCACACCCATTATCAGCAGGCGTCATATCACAACGGCGTGTTGCTTTTAAACGGCGGCACAATGGGCAAAAACAGCGGTTATTACGCAGTTTTGGAGCTGGAAAACGGAAAATGCGACTGTCAACTCAAACGCCTGACGCCAACCGTCGGCAGGTTTTAAGGCCTGTTTTATATCTATGTCCGAAAACGCAAAAGATGAGTTGAAATATAAAAAAACAGACCGCACGGGGGCGGCCTGTGAAAGGGTTTATTTTTTGATTTTTTGCTGATAATCGGAGCATATATCGCTCAGCGGACATTCTCCGCATTGCGGCGACCTTGCCGTGCATATATCCCTGCCGAAATGGACAAAACGATGACATAGAGAGGCCTGTTCGGCAGGTTCTATGAGCTTTGAAAGTTCGGTTTCCACCTTCAGGGGGTCTCTGCCGCCGCCTGTCAGGCCCAGCTTTCCGGCTATCCTCATGCAGTGGGTGTCGGCGACGATGGCCGGATGGCCGTAGATATCCGAAAGGATAAGATTGGCCGTTTTGCGGCCTACGCCCGGAATGGTCAAAAGCTCTTCCATTGTGTCGGGAACTCTGCCGCCGAATACCTCGACAAGCTTCACGGCGCCGAGCTTGATATCTCTGGCTTTGGTTCTGAAAAGACCGCAGGGCTTGATTATCTCGGCTATGTCATTCTCGTCGGCTTCGGCAAGAGAATCAAGGGTGGGGTATTTTTTAAACAGGACTTTTGTCACGGTATTGACCCTTGCGTCGGTACACTGGGCCGACAGACGGGTGGCAAATAAAAGCTCATAATCCTTTTTGGCTTCGAGCGAGCAGCTGTCGGGATAAAGGCTTTTCAGCCTTTCGACGACAATACGGCCTTTTTCTTTTTTGGTCAATTTATTCACATCTCTTTCATTCGTCGATTCATGTCTAAAGTATATCAGAAAAAGGCAAGAGCAACAAGAGGATGTTTACATCTTTATGTTGAAATCAAAGAGACAAAATGGTAAAATTAAAATCAGGTATTTAGCGGATGGAAAAGGCAAAAGAGGTTTTTATATGGAAAATATGTTGCTGAGGATGAAATATATCCGCCAGATGGTGGGGTATTATTTCCTGCTCATGCTGTGTCAGATAGTGGGAGAGGTCGTTGTCGCGATAACATTGGGAGGCATACCGCTCGGCGCCGACAGCGAGACCATTGCAAGAATGATGGTCGATGTGCTGGCGTCCCACACATACGCCATTTTGGCTGTGTCATATTTACTGCTCGGCGTCATTCTTCTTTTCAAACGCCTGAAAGCCAAAACCGACCTTGTTGTTATTGACGGGCTTGGCTCAAAGGTGAAGGCCGGCAATATGCTTTGGGGCGTTCTCATGGGTATTGGGGGATGCGTTTGGGCGTCTGTGGTTGTCGAGCTTTTGCCCAGGCATATCAGTGCGTTGCAGAAGCTGACGGCAGGCGAGACGATTGCAAACGCCGACCCTTTGTGGCTTGAGTTTGCGGCGGTCGTCCTGATGTCCTCCTTTTTTGAGGAGCTGGTGTTCAGGGGCATCATCTTTTCCAGAGCGAGGCTGATGGCTTCGCCTACGGCGGCGGTTATCATACAGGCCATGATATTTACGTCCATGTACAGTGGGACGGTCAATATGTGCTATGCCTTTGTCATGGGCGTTTTGCTGGGGTATGCGGCCCTCAGGGCCAAGAGCGTGTGGGCGCCGATAATCATACGTGTGGCTTTTAACGCCGCTACAATGGCGGCTAATAGATTTTACAGCGCCATATTCTCCGGAAAAGAGGCTACGGTCGCCGTCCTTATAATCAGCGGAATAGTATTTATAATTTCAGGATTTTTCTATTTTAGAGCCGACAGATATTCTTTAGACGGCAGGGGTTAAGGATGTGATTTTATAAAAAGTTATATTTTATCTATCGGGTTTGACAATATCACTATGGATGAGGCGGTGGAAACCGCCTATGGATATATTGAAAGAGGCGAAAAGTGCCGCGTCGTCACTCCCAACGCCGAAATCGGCCTTGACTGTCTTAAAAATCAGAAGCTTAACGACCTTGTAAATCGATCCGAACTGGTATTGCCCGACGGCGTCGGCGTGGTATACGCCGCCAAAATACAGAAAAAGCCGTTAAAGGGCAAGGTTGCCGGGGTTGAGTTCGGCGAAAAGCTGGCCGAAAGGCTGCAAAACACAGGCAAAAGCCTCTTTTTATTCGGAGGTAAGCCGGGAGTGGCTCAGTCCGCAGCCGAAAATTTGCAAAAAAAATATCCCGGTCTTTTGATAGCCGGAACTCAAAACGGCTATTTTGACAATGAGGATGAAATAGTCGAAACAATCAACAAAGCCAATCCCGACGCCATGTATGTCTGTCTGGGGTGCCCCAAACAGGAGTTTTTTATGGAGCGCAACAGGGACAGGCTCTGTGTCAGCCTGATGGCCGGACTGGGCGGCTCTCTTGACATCTATTCGGGCAATAGCCGGAGGGCGCCCGAGTTTTTTGTCAGGTTCGGCCTTGAATGGTTTTACCGTCTGATAAAGGAGCCAAAGAGAATAAAGCGCATGGCCAGATTGCCCCTTTATCTTGTTCGTGCCGTGGGTTACAAAGGAAAGGAAGAGGAAAATGCTTAAAGTCAAGCTTATTGCGTCTACGCCCGAGCCTGAAAAGCTTGTGGCCGCCGCCGCGCGCTTTTGCTATTCGCCGGCCGATTATGACGCCATTATGGACGGACTGACAGAGGAAAAAACAGCAGATTTTATCAAGATGCTTGTTGAAATGGGGCATGAAAGCCCCGTCGAGCACGCCTCCTTCACCTTTGCCATAGAGGGCGTGTCGCGCTCACTGCTCGCCCAGATAACAAGACATAGGATAGCCTCCTTCAGCGTTCAGTCTCAAAGGTATGTAAAGGAAAATCACTTTACATACGTCACACCTCCCGAAATAGAAAACAACGCCGAGGCAAAGGCCTTTTACGCCAAAACAATGGATGAGATTCAGCAGAGCTATGTCAAGCTGAGCGATATCCTTTATGAAAAGCATCTGGCCGAGATAGGGGGGCCTGACATTCAGGGCAACAAGAGCAAGGCAAGAAGAATGGCCATTGAGGACGCCCGTTTTGTTCTGCCCAACGCCTGCGAGACAAAGATAATGATGACCATGAATGTCAGATCTCTTTACAACTTTTTCAGGCTCAGATGTTGTAACCGCGCCCAGTGGGAGATAAGAGCCCTTGCGTGGAAGATGCTTGAAATATGCCGCGCCGAAGCGCCCGTGCTTTTCCAAAAGGCCGGCCCGGCCTGCCTTTACGGCGTCTGCGACCAGGGCAAAATGAGCTGCGGCAGAGCCGAGGAAGTGCGTTCGAGGGGCGGGAGCCATGTCTAAGTTTATTGTGCTTGAGGGCACCGACGGCAGCGGAAAATCGACCCAGCTTGATCTTTTGGGTAAAAGACTTGAAGCTTTAGGCAAAAAATATACGCGCCTGACATTTCCGAGATATGATGAGCCTTCGTCATCCCTTTTGAAAATGTATCTCAACGGCGAGTTCAGCGCCACGCCCGACGGTGTCAATCCCTATGCGGCCTCCACTTTTTTTATGGTCGACAGGTACGCCTCTTTTAAGACCGGCTGGCAAAAGGCCTATGAGGCAGGAGAGATAATCATATCCGACAGGTATACCACCTCCAACGCTATTCATCAGGCCAGCAAGCTGGAAGGAAAAGAGAGAGAGAGCTTTCTTGACTGGCTGTTTGATTTTGAATACGGGCTCATCGGACTGCCAAGCCCCGATATGGTGCTTTTCCTCGATATGCCGGCCGATGTGACCTTCAGGCTTCTCAACAAGAGGCAGGGGGAAACGGGAGACATTCATGAAAAAGATCACGCCTATCTCGAAAGATGCCGCGCAAACGCTTTGGAGATTTGCGATAAATACCGTTGGAAAAAGATAAAATGCGTCGGCCCTCGGGGACTGAAAAGCCCCGAGGAGATAAGCCGCGAGATATTCGAGGCGGTTGGAGAGGTGCTGGGGATTGAATAAGGACAGGCTTTCTTTTACGGCCGGTTTTCTGCCGGCAGTTTCTCTGGCAATACTGATGGGGTTTGATTACGCCTCAAAAACCGGAGCGGTAAAGACAACTCCTTATATTTACGCTTTGACCGAGGGCGCGGCCTTTCTCTTTCCCTTTGTCATACTTCTTCTGCTTATGCGCGAGGGAGAGGTGACATACAGATTCAAGGGAAGCAGGGCGAGATTTTTCCCATTTATCTTTTGGGGAGCTTTGGCCGTTTCCTGTTTTTCTTTTTTGCTCAACTGGGTGGCGGCCAGACTGATATTTGACGAATATACGGCCCAGAGCGGTCTGGCGACCGCTTCCGGCTCGATATGGCTGACGATGTTTTTAATGATTTTTTTGCCGGCCGTATGCGAGGAGCTTTTCTTCCGCGGCGGTATGCTGTCGGCCCTTGAGGGGGGCGGCTTTTATTCGGCCATGGCGGCCACGGCCATTTCCTTTGCACTTGTCCACGGCGACGCCGCCAATTTTATCGGCCCCCTCGCGGCCGGCGTGTTCTATGCTTATGTAACATATATTGCCGGCTCGGTCAGAGCCGCGATATGGGCGCATTTTATCAGCAACGGCTTTTCCTTCACGGTCAATTATCTTTTGACCGAATATTCGGCCGTTGGACTTTGGAAATATTTTGTTGTCTTTATCACGATGCTTTTTTTCCTGTCCCTTTATATCGCCATGGGCAGGCTGGAAAAGCTTATTGAAAAGGGCAAGGTGCCGAAGATAAACAGAGTCGGCTTTTCAAAAGGCTTTTCGGCCCTTGTTTTTTCTCCGGGGCTGTGGGTGACGGCCGTGCTCTTTATCATAAAATTATTTGTTTTCTAAAGGATTTTATTTTGAATCAGGAAGAATGTGAGAATCTATGTCTAACAGCAATACGACAAACAACGGCGAAATGAGGCCGAGAAGAAAGAAAAGGCGCAGTTTTTCCACCTCCTCCACTATAGCCTATATCTGTTTCATTCTCGGCGTATCCTTTATTTTGTCTACGATAGCTATATTGGTGGCAAATGATATGTTCGGCCTTGTTCAGGACACAGATATCGTCACCATCACGCTTGAAAAGGACGACAGCCTCGGAAAGGTTGCCTCAATGCTGAAAAAAGAGGGGATAATCGACCATAAATGGGCTTTCAAGCTTTACGCGCGCCTTAAACACACCAGCGGTTTCAGCACGGGCGAGTTTGACCTTTCCAGCGACATGGACTACGGCCAGATAATAAGCGAGCTTAAACGCTCCAACACCTCTACCGAGACTGTGACAATAACCATACCCGAGGGGTATACGATAAAGCAGATAGCCGAGCTTCTTGAAAAGGGCAGAGTCTGCGGCAGCAATGATTTTATCGAGGCCGCCAACAGCTATGATTTTGCCCATGAGTTTCTGAGCGATGTTCCCATGGTGGAAAACAGGCTGGAGGGGTATCTTTTCCCCGACACCTATCAGTTTTATATTAATGAAAGGCCTGTCAGCGCCATTAACAAAATGCTCAATAACTTCAACAGGAAATACACCGAGGAAATGAGAAAGCTGACAGAGGAAAAGGGATTGACCATTGCTCAGGTCGTCAACATAGCCTCCCTTATCGAAAAGGAAGCCCAGCTTCCCGAAGAGCAGGCCAGAATATCCGGCGTCATATGGAACCGACTGAACAATTCTTCCGCATATCCTTATCTTGATATCGACGCGGCGATTTTGTATGTCACGGGTCACAAGGAGGAGTTGACGGCGGAGGATTTGCAGATAGATTCTCCCTACAACCTGAGAAAATCTACCGGCCTGCCTCCTACGGCGATATGCAATCCGGGCGTGCCGGCAATGCTGGCGGCTATTTCACCCGAAAGCCACGGTTATTACTATTATGTAGCTAACGGCGATGGCGGACATATCTTCTCAAAGACTATCGAAGAGCACAACGCCGCCGTGGCCGGTGTAAAGAAATAACGGGGGATGTGCGTGTGAAAAAGCCAGAGATTCTTTCCCCGGCCGGGGATTTTGAAAAATTGCAATACGCTGTGGCTTATGGCGCCGACGCCGTATATATGGCCGGAAAATCATACGGCATGAGAACGGCGTCGGGCAATTTTGACGAGGAAGAGCTTAAAAAAGCTGTAAAATACTGTCACGACAGAGGGACAAAGGCGTTTGTCACGGTCAACGTAATGGCCGGAAATGACGAGATAGACAAGCTTCCGCCCTATCTGGAGTTTTTGGACGACGCCGGAGTTGACGCGCTTATTGTGGCTGATGTGGGCATTATACCCCTTGTCAAAAGGCACGCCCCACACGTTCGCCTTCATATCAGCACTCAGGCCAGCGTGACAAATTACAGCGCGGCCAATATGTATCATGATATGGGGGCCGACAGGATTGTTCTGGCAAGGGAGCTGACCATCGACGATATTGCCGGAATAAGGGCGAAAACCCCTAAAGCTCTGGAAATAGAGACCTTTGTCCACGGCTCCATGTGTATGTCCTATTCGGGGCGGTGCCTGCTTTCAAACTTTATGGCCGGCAGAGACGCCAATCACGGAAACTGCGCTCAGCCCTGCCGTTGGAGTTATTCTCTCGTAGAGGAAAAAAGGCCCGGCCAGTATTATCCCGTTGTCGAGGACGAGTACGGGACATATCTTTTTAACTCCAAAGATATGTGTCTGATAGAGCATATACCCGAGCTGGTCAGGGCCGGTATCGACAGCTTCAAGATAGAAGGAAGGGTAAAAACGGCCTATTACGCCGCCGTTATTACGAACGCCTACCGCAGAGCCGTCGATATGTACGCGGAAAAGGGCGAGGAGTTTGAACTGCCAGAAAGTCTGCGGCGCGAAGTGGAAAAGGTCAGCCACAGAGATTATTATACAGGATTTTATTTCGGCGAAAAGGACGGCGAATATCGCGAGGACAATACATATATCCGCGATTGGGAGGTATGCGCCTATATAGCGGAAAAAGGGGAGAACGGTCTTTACAGGGCGGTGCAGAAAAACAAGCTTTCGGTCGGCGACAGGCTGGAGCTTATCAGGCCCGGAAAAGATGCTGTTGATTTTGTCCTCGAAGGGTTATATGATATGAATATGACCCCGATAGACTCGGCGCCTCATCCAAAGATGGAGTTTTTTGTAAAACTGCCATGCGAGGCAAGCCGATTCGCCATGCTGAGAAAAAACAATAAACCTGAAAAAGAGGTATTATAATATGAAAAATATGGGACTTAACGAGTTGAGAGAAAAGTTTTTGAGCTTTTTTGAGAGCAAAGGACATCTGAGGATGGACAGCTTTCCTCTGGTGCCCCAGCACGACAAATCTTTGCTGCTGATAAACGCCGGGATGGCGCCGCTCAAGCCCTATTTCATAGGTGAGGAGGAGCCTCCCTGTCACAGGGTCACTACATGTCAGAAGTGCATCCGAACTCCTGATATTGAAAACGTCGGAAAGGACGCCAGACACGGCACCTATTTTGAAATGCTTGGCAATTTCTCCTTTGGTGATTATTTCAAGAGAGAGGCCTGCGCGTGGGCATGGGAGTTTATCACCAAAGAGCTTGAGCTGCCGGTGGACAGGCTGTATGTATCGGTCTATCTTGAGGATGACGAGGCCTATGATATATGGACAAAAGAGGTCGGAGTCGCCCCCGACCATATGGTCAGGTTCGGCAAGGAGGACAATTTCTGGGAGATAGGCGCCGGCCCCTGCGGTCCCTGCTCGGAGATATATTTTGACCGCGGCGAAAAATACGGCTGCGGCAAGCCCGACTGCAAGGTGGGCTGTGAGTGCGACAGATATGTTGAGTTCTGGAACATTGTTTTCAGCTCCTTCAATAATGACGGCAAAGGTAATTACACCCCTCTTGAGCATAAGAATATTGACACGGGCATGGGAATGGAGCGCATAGCCTGCATCATGCAGGAGGTCGATTCACTCTTTGACGTCGATACGATAAAGAGCATAACAAAGCACGTCTCCGACATTTGCGGCGTGCCTTACGGTCAGGACGAGAAGAAGGACGTCTCCCTCAGAATCATCACCGACCATATCAGAAGCTCCACTATGATGGTCTGCGACGGCGTTATGCCCTCAAACGAGGGCCGCGGCTATGTACTGCGCCGTCTGCTGAGGCGCGCCGCCCGTCACGGCCGTCTGCTCGGCGTCGAGCGTCCTTTCCTTTATGAGGTATGCGAGACCGTCATCAGGGAGAACGAGGGAGCCTATCCCCAGCTCAGAGAGAAGCACGACTATATTATAAAGCTGATAAGAAATGAAGAGGAAAGATTCGGCGTAACGATAGAGAACGGCCTTGTCAAGCTGGATAACATGATTGAAAAGCTGAAGAGCGAGGGCAAGACCTGCCTTTCGGGAGACGACGCTTTCAGGCTTTACGATACAGACGGTTTCCCCATAGACCTGACAATAGAAATACTTGAAGAGAACGGAATGACGGTCGACAGGGAAGGCTTTGACTCCGATATGCAGGAGCAGAAAAAGCGCGCCAGGGAGGCTCGCGGAAACACCGCGCTTCTTGGCTGGGAGGGCAACGGGCTTTCCCTCAACGAGATACCTGTCACTGTCTTTACAGGCTATGATAAGCTTCAGGACAGCGGAAAGGTGCTGGCCATTGTCAAGGAAGGCGAGTTTAGCTCCAACGCCATCGAGGGGGATGAGGCCGTGCTGTTCCTCGATAAAACTCCTTTCTATGCCGAGAGCGGTGGACAGCTTTGCGACTTTGGCGTAATCGAGTTTGAGGGCGGTCAGGCCGATGTCAAAAGTGTTTCCAAAACCGGCGACGGCCGTTTTTCGCACAATGTGCGTATTACAAAGGGCGAGCTTTCGGTTGACTGTGAGGTCAAATGCGTCGTCGACAAAAAACGTCGTATGGGCTTAATGAGGGCGCATTCGGCCACCCATATGCTCCAGAGGGCGCTTCGAGAGGTGCTGGGCAACCATGTCGAGCAGGCCGGTTCTCTTGTCGAACCAGACAGGCTGAGATTTGACTTTACTCATTTTTCGGCTATGACTCCCGAAGAGTTAAGCAGAGTAGAGGATATCGTCAACAACGCCGCTCTCGAGGGCATGGATATAACTATGAATGAAATGCCCATAGACGAGGCCAAAAAGCTCGGCGCCATGGCGCTTTTTGGAGAAAAATACGGGAATGTGGTTCGCGTCGTAAAGATGGGTGATTTTTCAATCGAGCTTTGCGGCGGCACACATCTTGACAATACCGCCAAGATAGGCTCCTTTAAGATAACGGGCGAATCATCTGTGGCTGCCGGCGTCAGGAGAATCGAAGCCGTATGCGGCAACGAGATAACCAATATGTATAGGCAGCTCAACGACAGCATCCTCAAAACGGCAGAAGCCCTCAAGACGAATCCCAATGAGATAATTCGCAGAGCCGTTCAGATAACGGCTGAGTTAAAGCAGGTGGGCCACGAGCGCGACACGCTGATGGCCAGACTTTCGGCCTCCAAGGCTGTTGAGCTTTTCAACTTTGCCAAGGTCAAGGGCGACGTCAAGGTTGTTGCCGCTCAGGTCGATATAAAGAATATGGACGAGATGCGCGACCTGGCCGACAAGGTCAAGGACAGGGGGAGTGATATCGTCTGTGTGCTGGCTTCTGTCGTAAGCGACGATAAAATCAATTTCGCCGCTGTCTGCGGCGCCGACGCCGTAAAGGCCGGCGCTCATGCCGGAAATATCCTTAAGCAGGTCGCCAAGATGACAGGCGGCGGCGGAGGCGGACGCCCCGACAGCGCCACGGCCGGAGGCAAGGATGTCTCTAAGCTGGAAGAAGCCCTCGAAGCCGTCGACAATATTGTCGGAGATATGCTTAAATAAGGAGTTGACCAAAATGGATAATTGTATTTTCTGCAAAATTGCCGTGGGCGAAATACCCTCCAAGGTCGCATATGAGGACGAGGTCATCATGGCCTTTCACGATATCGAGCCTCAGGCTCCCGTTCATGTGGTCGTCATACCCAAGGCCCATATAGCCTCGGGCATGAATGAGGTCACAAAGGACAACTCGGCTGTAGTGGCTCATATATTTGAGAGTATACCTCAGATAGCCGCCTCTCTGGGGCTGGGCGAGGGCTACAGGGTGGTATGCAACTGCGGCGAGAACGCCGGACAGACGGTACAGCATCTGCATTTCCATATTCTCGGCGGAAAAACACTGGGAGCCATGGCATAAAGCATGGCGGTTTTCAAAGGGCGGCGAGGCAAAGAGATAGCGGGCCGCAGGCTCGCTTGCTTTGCTGCCGCCTTTTTTGCTGTCATGTTCTGCCTGTGCTATAATTTGAGGAACACGGACAGGGGGATATTATGGTCGATTGCCGCTCTTTCGGCCGTTTTTATATTTATGTCCCTGACGGGATACGCCAAAAGGGGCGCGGCGATAGTGATAGCGGCCGGTATATCGGCTATCCTGCTGTTTTATATCAGTGTATATCCCGATTATGTATGGGCTGAGAAGACGGCGGGATAGGATATCGGCTTTGAGGTCACAGTGACCGATTATCCCGATTTGGGTTCCTATTATGTCGTATGTGACGGCA
>CANSNO010000012.1 GCA_947648385.1 uncultured Clostridia bacterium | reverse complement strand
CCGTTATCGTTCCCACGACCTCCTCGCCCATGGGCAGCCCCCAGATGGACGACAGCGCGAAATACAGCGTTCCCACGGCGGGTAGCACAATCTGCGCCACCCATTTGAGGATGTCATATGTTCTGTTGCTCATGTTTTCCTCCTTTTCAAAATTGAGTTTAACTTTTTACGCAAGGAAAGTTCAACTCGTTTTCTTTTTTATGTCTCAAAAGCTCAAAATCTCTTCCAAAGCCAACAAATAATGCAACTCTTTGTTTAACTTTGCTTAAACAATGAAAGACTTTGCTTAAACAATGAAAGACTTTGCTTAACTTGCAACAATTATTTAAGTTGCAACTTGTTGACAGCAGTCATGACAATTTACAGCACGGGCACCAGAACCAGCAGCTCCGGCGCGATGTAATTTGTTATGTAGTCCATGGTTTTATCCTCCTTTTTATTTGAGCGGCAGATGGTTCACCGCGTCCATAATATTGTCAAGGTCGCCGTTGCCATCAAGACCGTTATGGTAGCTATTATGCATCTCGTTTAAAATGCGGCGGTCATCAAAGTCTATCTTTCCAGCCTTGAGGTAATTGAGGCCGAGATATCTTATCCTATCATACAGCACCCATTTGAGGCCTGTTTTGAGGGCTTTGAGCTCGGCATCCTCCTCTTTTTCCTCGGTGGCCGACCTATGTTGTTTGGCTCTTATGGCCTCACCAACCTGATTTATCAGGGCCGCCACGGCAGAGCCTCCAAGCAGTCCGCCCACGACGGCCACAATAACGCTGTCGCTCATTTTGCCGCCTCCTTGAGCCTGTCATAAAGCCTGACGGCAATACTTGCCGCCTGCTGGCGGGTCAAGGGCTTGTCCGGCTCAAAGCTGTCGCCGTCGCCAAGCATAAGGCCCAGCTCAGCGGCGCGGTAAACATCGGCCTTGTGGTAGGCCGCTATTTTGTCATCGTCCTTATAGGTCATGTCTATGTACCTCCTTAAATCCAGCTTGTCAGGCGGGGGAAGTATCGGCATACCCCAGCCCGTTTTATTGTCCTTGCCCTCGGCCTCGATGTCCACCGATATGTCCTTTAACAGCCTGTACATGGCCTCATGGGTCAGGGGCCTGCCACAATCGGCGATGGCCTTGTCGTTTATAAGGGCCGCCATACCCGCCAGAACGGGACAGGCGCAGCTTGTCCCGCCGAAGGTTCCGCCGGTGGACACGCACAAGTCAGTCGGGGCGGCGAAGTCCACATGACGGCTTGTACTGCTGTAAGAGGCCGCCATGGGATGTATCTCGCCCCTGACGGGCTGGTTGTCTACCATAACATCGGCCAACAGCTTGACGGCGGCCACACCGTAGACCTTTTGGGGATACATATACTGATTGGCCTTTTCGTCACCCTCATTCCCCGCCGAGACAAACATAGTCAGGCGGTCGGGCATGGCATCGTCAAGGGTGGCTCTGTCGGCGGCGCCTATCGGCCCCGACAGAGAGACGAACATGGTATCGGCGGCGCACTTTACGCCGTCCCTGTACTTGACGAAAATGACCTTTCGGGCGGGGGCAATCTCACGGAATACCTCCCAACTCTTGGCGGCGTGGCCGGAGGGTCGGGCCGCTTCAAAGTCCTCGCCGGAGGCCGTCAGGCCATGGGAGCCGTCATACCCCACCTCGTGCCACGCCGTGACACCCAGGTAGTCCCTTATCCAGTTGTTTTTACTGTTCATTCGTTACCTCTCTCCATCCGTATACCCCGGGTCTCCATACATTGTTATCAACTTCACTTATCCAAGTTTTGCCGTCGCAAGAAACTTTGTCGCCTGAGGTATAGGAATCATGAGAACCTACAGGAGGACTCCAATCCGGAAATTCCAAATAAGGGTCGCTGAGTTCTTTCCACAGGGCAGGCGTTGTATGTGGTCGCCAATCATCTTGAGAAGTGTGTGCTTGAATACAACGATATAATTTACCGTTTTCTTCATCTAAACGGATAGCACCTTCAACATAGGACATTTTAGGAACCCATGTAGCGAATTGTGTGGAGTTTTCCACAATGGTTATATCATCAAGGTTTCCGCTTTCCGCGAGTTTGACAAAGGCTATTGAAGCAGGACGAATAGCAGAGTTTAATTCGTTTTTTTGTTCAGCATAATATGTTTCTTCATTTATTTTGCTGAGAGCAACGGATTCAGTCCCTTCGATATCCGGTAAGCCGAGCACATGAAAGACATCATTGTTTATTACAATACCCTGTGCTTCCTGTTCGGTACAAAGAAGAAAAGTTTTATTTTCTTGCTGTTTTACCCATGTCGGGCTATTTATTACCGCAATAATTTCATTGTTTTTAAAAACCTTATACACTCTTAAGCATCCCTCTCTTAAATACAAAACATAAAACATACGGCCCTACTGCTGGTAGCGGTGGTCTCTTCGGCAATTCCGTTTGAATTAATCGCGCAGAATCTACCGGAACTGCCAGAGCTAACGGTAGCGCAAGAGCGTGTCCAATAACTTTGAGGATTGTTACCTGTTTTATCATACATTATAGGCAAATTGCCGCTTCGGAAATATTCGTATTGACTACCCTCTCCGCCTTGTGCGTAACGAGTTGTTCCTAATATTTCACATTCAGACGGAAGGCACAGGTTATATACGCGACTGTCCAAAAAAGGTTTGCCAGCCGAACCCGTCGCCGTATATTCTACCGCTATCTTTCTGACGGAAACTATGAGCGATTGTAATGAAGTAGGGATTTGTGACCATATAGTTGACAATAAAGTGGAGCACAAGTCCGTTTCAACATACCCATATTTAGAGGTGCTGTTGTGCATTTGATAAAGTGTGTCTAAATAGCTATTCAATAAGAATGTAGCTCCAGCTACATTTCGCCCATATTGTTCGTTGTGATGAACCATGTCATGGTCTATTCCAATCAACCTTGCCTTGTAATTGACACCATTTAAAGAGAAATCATGCGTATCGCCTATATTACTTATTAATCGCATTTTTCCAGCTCTGGCCCATTTCGAGATTTGTTCCCACGATATATAGTGTATCTTGCGTGCCGCAGCTTCTATGACTCCTATATCAGATGCTGATATAGGTATTGTAACAGCACCAGTGATGCCATAATTTTCATCAGTAAAAGTCCAGAAGCCGAATTCATCAATTGTAAATAAGGCGTAGTATTCTTCAAATGCAGAATCATAGTGGTTAGCTATGGCAGTTAATACGGTTTCACCTTTTTTCGCTGTAATAGTTACATTCTGATTAGCCCAAAACTTTACAATTACAGACGAGGTTTTACTGTAGAGGGCCTGAATCGCATCATCAACATATTGTCTCAGGTCAGGGTGAGCCGTCGTGTCGGTATTGTGAGCTGAGATATCTCCTGAAACATCAATGTCGAGCTGTTCCGAGGGTACTTTGCCGTTGGCATCCAAGGAAGCTACTCCGTTGGACACTCCTCTCTGTGCTTTTGGAATGGCGTTAGACGCCAGATTATAAGCCTGTCTTACGGCACTTGGTGTCGCCGCCACATCAGAGGCAGTGCTGGAGACCGAGGTTGAGAGTTTGGTAACACCATAAGTATTTGTAGTGGCTGTCGAGCCGTTTTGCACGAGCCAGTACTGCCCGTCATAAACAAACCTAACGACGGCTCCGGCTGCCCACGGATAGTTTGTCGGCGCGGTATTGCCGTATTTTTTTATGGCAATAGCTCCTGTATTGTTGACATTAAGAGTTGGGGAGGCGACAGTGTTTGCGTAGGTGAACTTGACATCGACTGCAACGCCAGCCTCTAATATAAAATGTCCTTTTACTATTTGAGCTACTTTTTCAGTTACGCCCGCCGCCGTAGCACAAGTGCAGTAAATGCCAGTAATCGGGAGTTGGTCATTCGGGAGCAAGCCATCGTCATCCAAGGTAGCTATGCCGTTGGCGGCGCCAATTTTGTTTTCTATTTCCGAGAGGGCTTCGCCTTGTGCATTAACCTTATTCTGGATGGCAGGATGTGCTGTGGCGTCAGAATTGTGATTTGAGAGATTATTGGCCACCGCGTTTATTTTATTTTGAATGGCAAGGTGGGCCGCAGGGTCTGTGCTGTGGCTATCCAGTTCTCCATCCAATTCAGCTATTTTATTTTGAATGCCGACATGCGCCGCAGTATCAGAATTGTGATTGGCGATGTCCTGTTGTGTGGCAAACACGAGAGACTTGCTTAAAAGACAGGAGACCTGTGCCGCATTCGAAACCACTACGGGGATGGTTACATGCTTTTCCATGGCTTGAACCGATGCGGTGGGTATAAAGTCAGCGGTATCATAGGCGTTTTGATAGCAATACAAAATGTCCGAATTTCGGTCATCCGGGGCTTTGGGATTAGCGACAAATAACCCGATTTCGCGCCAAGAAAAGCCCTCGGTCAAGTCTGAGTTATCAAAGGAGCCGCTGACATCCACATAAGACTTATCTGCTGGTTGTGTGACATTGGCATCAATGCTCAATACGACATCAACAAGGTCGGTCATGGTGGAAATCGGCTGGTTAACGCGGCCCTTGCCCAACTTGATTTTTGTAAATGTGATATTCCCACCTGCGAGGCTGTCATAATAGAGGTCTTGACCTGCATCGGTTATTTTAGGGGCATGAAACATTTTATGTCCTCCTTAAAAAATCTCTGTGGGGGCCGACACCGTTCCGAGCCGGATAAATTCCCCAGTGTGTACCCAGTGGCCGATATAGGTATTCATCGGTTCCGTGGTAAGGTCGAGAATTATGTCATCCAACCATGCGGAGAGCCGCTTCACCGTGGAAAGCACTCGTTTAAACTCCTCTATATCGTCCTGAGTGATAGACGGATTTGTGGTATATGCTTTGAAATGGAAAGGGGAGCCGCCATACTCGAACCATTCTGAGATGTGTCCGGCCTGAAAGATTGCCTCAATTATCTTGTTGACAGCGTATGGCGTACCCATCTGCATATAAAAAGTAAGCGCACCTTCGACCAGTGTCCTCTTGACGGCGAGGCTGTAATTCTCATCATAGGCGGGTGTGCGGAGTTCAAGGGCCAGAGCGTCGAGGGCTGGCTCAGGGATAGAGGCAACTGCCGCGTAAATTCTTGTGTTGTCAGCATAAGCGCATAAACTCGACACCTGTTTCCCGATGGCGTAAGCGAGAGCCTGAACCTCGATTTGGGACGCGAGGTTATAGGGCATGATGTCTGTGAATTTGCTGTTGGCAAGACTAATCATCTTCCAGTCCTCCATAATTGACAGTGGGACTGCCGGCAAGCGCGGCAACTGCGCTTGCGCCCACGGTCGTATAGGCTGGAGCTGTCAGAGATACGCGCTTTGCTCCAGCAGCCATAACAAGGGCAGTCAACTTTGAAGGGTTAATATCCTTGCCGATGTGCCTCTGCCACTGCACATAATCGTTGACAGCCTGATTGACCGCTGTCTGGATTGCGACTGCCTGTGCGCTGTCGCTACGGTTGATGTAATATGTCAATCCGATTGTGTAAGACACCTCTGTGGGAGCGGAGACTGTGACAACATCAGTCATCGGTCGTATGGTCTTATCGTTCAGGTGAGCCTGCAGGCCAGCGATAGTCGCGCTGTCTGGGGTGCTGCCATCCTCCATAAGGAATACAATATTGACCTTGCCAGCCGCCTGTTGAGAAGAGGCCACAACATCGCCGATGGCAGCATTATACCTGCGCGCGTGGTATTTGTAACTGTCCTCTGGGCCTGCGGTCGAGTATGCGGAAGGTGAGAGGTATATACGCTCTGCAAAGACCTCATCGCTCTCAATATCAGCGCCGCCGACAGATGTGTTAATGTTGGCCGCCGAAGCAACATAAGGTATGGGGTCGACTATGGTATTGATTTCTCCTACGGAGACACCATTCCCTTCCTGCCCGATTGTGGTGCAAGTGGCGACCACATCGACGGTGGTGGAGCCTGTGGGGATTTCCGCATAGGTATCGGTCGCAAAGTATACGCCGTCTGCGGTGGACACTCGCGTTCCTTTGGGGATTCCTGTTGCTACGGTTCTGACCGCAGAAAGAGTAAATCTGAGAGTAGCGACCGCCGCCGTGGCTGGGCGCCGTGTTTCCCCTTTGAACAATGCAAGGTTGTCCAGAAACTCGCCATAACTGTATTTGAGAAGGTTCTGCTTTCCAGCGCGGTCGATATACTGAAGAGCCTGGAAAATCTGAACGGCTGCCGCGTTGAGTATCATTCGGTAGACGCTGGCTCTTTCCAGCTTTACATCTTTTCCTTCTGCGGCACTCATAAATGCCTCAAAATCGGCAATCATTTCCGACTGTACCTGTTCGATTGTTTTATTATCTATAAAGCTGATTTCTGGTGTGTCTTTTATCGCCTCGATATTATCCATCTGTTATCACCACCTTTGGAATTATTGACCCGTGTTCACCGGCTACCCAATCTACGGAGGCCACATGTATCTCTGGAATATATATGGCGACCTTTTCTGTCAACTCAGCCGTAAACATAGCCTTTGCCGCTTCAGACGGAGAGTCGAGAAAGGTTTGGGTCATACCGAATTCGCGCTCCAGTGGCATTGTGCCGACAGGAGTGGTTATGAGAAGGGTAAGCCGGCGATTTAAATCCTCCACTCGGTTATCCGTGAAAGTGAACTCCAACTGGAAGTTATAGGGGCTTGTCATATGTACTCCTCCAGAGTTATAGAAACTTTGGCCTTTGTTAGTTCGCCGTGGGAGTAGAGCTTGTCCCATGTCTCGCTGGCAGATACCAGTTTAAAACGGTTTTTACCAACAGGGCGGCTCCCGATTATGAGATATTCAGCTGTGCCACTCTCGACCATGGATGTGATTGCGTCCAGCACGGAGCGAGGGCGAACCCCAAGATTTGAGGAGAGATAGATGGAAAGGTTCACGCTCTGAAGGTCTGGGCCGAGAAATTCAGACTTTGGCTTTTCTCCCAGCGTGGTGTGGGTAGTCCATCGACCTTTGCTATCCCTGCTTATGCTTTGTAGCAAAAGGGCCTTTTTATCACTCACCTCAAAAACAATTTTATTCCCCAGTGTGCCCACTACGGACATTTTGTCATCTCCTCGCATTCCACCGTGAAATAGCGGAGCGGGTAGCCTTTGCGCTTTGCTCGGGCGACTTCGCTTTTCATTCCCTCTGAAAGTTTGGAGCCAAAAACCCAGACCTCGGCACATTTGTCCATGAGAATTTCTCCGAAACGAATGCCGAGTTTGCGTTCTGTCGGGTCGCCGTCATCAAGAAATTGCGGATATAGCAGATGAGGTGTGATTGGTATATATCCACGCTCTACGGCGAAATGGCTGTATATTCGAGCCGCTCTCTTATTTATTTCGATATCTCCGGCATATGGAGAACAAATAAAAACGAGAGGACGGAATACTTTAACTGCCGCTTCCTCTTTGTGAATAGAGGTCAGGGCCTCGTATGCGGTGGGGTCTGGATAGCCTTCTTTGTTGTACTTATTGATGCTCATATAACGCCTCCTTAATGCGGGACACCAGTTTCGCCGTGAGCACCTGTATGCGTGTGGTTCTTAAGCGATACTCCGCCTGCAATTATATCGCCAGACGCTGTAATATTTCCGTTGACGGTGATATCGCCTGTCACAGAGATATCGCCATTGAACACGATTTCGCTACCTTTGATTATGATGGTTCCGTCGATGCCTTTGATGAATGATGCGCCAGCGCGGTCAAGAGCCATAAAAAATAAGCCCTTTCCGCTCTCTTTCGGAAGATTTTTGTCAGTGTAGTACCGACCAAGAACAAGGCCCGCTTCGGCGCCGTTAGAGAGGTGCAGGACGATGACTTGGTCGCCAATATCCGGCATGAAGTACTTATCAGAAAGCATTGGCATGGGGGCGGTCACATTATTGTCCCTGTCGAGGTAGGCGACTTGAACAAGGCCGTTTTCATAGTCTACATCAGACACCTTACCGATACGGATAATATCGTTTTCCATGTGGTACTCCTTTCTTATTCCACGAGAGATAGTTCAAGACTCATGGTATATCCGTTTCCGATTGTATGGGTGACTTTGTCAATGTAATACTTTCCGCTCAACCTACCAAGGCCCGTTATAGATACGCATTGCCCGGCATAAAGACGGGCATTGCCCAAAATGGTCACGGTCATCTTTGTGGAGCCGTGGTTTGCGTTGGCCACTGATGCCTTAATTTTTCGTTCGGCATCAGCTGCGCTGTCGGCCTTGCCGCTATCCTTAAAAATACGAGAGCCACCGCCGATTTTGGCGGTGATTTCCTTTTCTGTTCGCGGGTCGGTGTAGGTGAATTCACCGCCTGTATAGGTTCCGGCGGTATCGCTGTTCCAGTTCCACGATTCGAGGTCGGTGGCAGTCAGCGTCATGACAGCCGATTTCATTTTGTATTTTTCTCGGTCAAAAATGACAATTTTTTGTGCGTAAATTTTGAGTGACAGGCCGTAGGTGGTACACAGGCTCATGAGAAAGTCGCTGTCCGTCTGCTTTGACTGTTCGATGGTCTTAATCCGAAAATCCGAGCCGTCTGCATCCCATAAGAGGGATATTCCCGTTCGGAAGGCGATTTCTGCCGCAATTTCTTTTATGGTGATGTTTCTCCATATTTTCGACCGTTCGGTTGCCATAAACGAGCTGTCTGTCGGTGTGGAAATACCGGAGATAGTTCCGGCTGTGGGCCACCCGCTGAAAGAAAAGCTATCTAAAATAAAAAAGCCACAGGATAGGGCGCGGTTGTCACCCTCCCGTTCCCAGTCCTGTAACTTGATTTTTGCGGTCATTGTGTCGCCAGCTGACGGCATCCACTCAGCTATCCATTTACGGTCACGGTCGTTGATATTTATATCTATGCTGTCAGCCTCTCCGCTTGCGGGGTCGGTGTAGGTGATGCCTGTCGCCGCATCTGTTAGTCTGTCGGCGCCTGCCACGCCGTTCCAACCCAGTTCAAATAGAGCGCGTCTGGTTTTCATGTGCCGCTTCTCCAATCTGGCAGAGATACGCTGTTATCATCTTCTGGCGCAGGAGGTGTTTGCAGGATGCTTCCCGCGCTGAACACAAAGATATCAAGGAGAGAAAAATTGTTTTTCATCAGCCAACCTATGTATTTGACATCGCCGTATACCTTATGGGCAATAGCGTCCCATGTATCTCCTTGGATTGTGGTGTATGTCTGCTGTTCCATGCTGTCTCCTTATGCTTTGGCGAATTTTTTGCGGCGTTCCTCGGCTTTCATCTGCTGGTAAAGCCTTTTAAACTCTGCAAAACTTATGCGTCCCGCTTCTTTGGCCTCTTCCGGAGAGGTCGGGCCGTAGAAGTTGAAAACAGGGGCAAAAACCACACTGTCACTTTCGTTGTAGTCATTATTGTTGTAAGTATCACCACCGTGACCTCCATTGCCCAGCATTTCTGCCAACTTGGAAAGGGGGAGGATTGCCTCCGGCTCTGCACCCTCTCCGACCATTGCCAATGTCGCAGCTGTTGCAACGCCGCCAGACGCAAGGAGAGGGATGGTCGGAATATTCAGGCCGAAGTGTGAACCGCCAAGGAGCGGAACCCACTCAGGAATATCAATCGACACGCTGTTTACTTTTTCGAGCACCCAGTTGATTGCATTGATGACTCCATTTATGGGTATTTTTGCGATGTTTATGATTCCGCCGAAAATATTGCCAAACACTCCAACGATATTGTCCCATGCCGCGCTCCAATTTCCGGCGAAGATGTTGCTGATAAAGTTAATAAGCCCGCTGAAGACGGAAATCACACTGTCTATAACAGGGCCAATTGTGGTAAAGGCCGATTTCAAGACAGTGCCGATAAGATTGGCAATAAAGGATATCATCGGAGACAATGCAGTAATGAGCGACGAAAGTGTTGGCAAGATAGCATTTATAATCTGCATCAGGGGTGGGAGTATCTGGTCTATTATCTGTATGATTGGTGGCAAGACGGTGCTGACAAGTTGCATAATGACCGGAAGCAGATTTTGCATGAGTGCAGTTATAGAAGGCAGGACGCTGGCAATAATATCGGACAGCAGAGGCAAAATCTCGCCCGCGAGTTGCCCCACAAACTCAACTGCTATGGGAATGAGCCCTTGCAGAGCCGGAAGAATTGAGTCAATGGCCCCTGCAATGACCGGAAAGATTGCCTCGGCCAATGGCATAAGGTCATCCATCGCCTCGGCAAGCGCGTCAAACAAGGTCATGGCCATTGGCTCCAATGCGACCTTCATTCGATTGGAGAACATCTGCCATTTTTCGGCGAAGTCGTAAGTGTCACCCGCTGCAATGCCGATGGTTTCTCCAGATTGCTCTAATTGAGTTTGCAAATCTTCGAGCGAGAGAGAACCTGAATTGATGGCGCTGACCATGGTAGATGCCGCTTTGGAGCCAAATGCTTTGACTGCTATGGCGTAAGCCTCAGTTTCGCTTCCGGCGTTTTTGATTTGGTTTATGTACGATAACACACCCTCGTTGATATTATCAAACCCGTCTTTTGATGCGTTATTTGCAGCCGTTTTCAGCGCCGTGAATATGGTTGAGGCATCATAACCTGCCTTTTCCACCTGACCGAGAAGAACTGCGCTCTGTTCAAAGTCATAGCCGACTGCCTGAAGCTGGGCACCATATGTCTGGAGGTTGCCCATGAGCTCGGTAAAACCGACGCCTGTGCTTTGGCTCACTTTGAAAATAAAATCCATCTTGTCGGCCATATCCTCGCTCTGTATGCCCCAGTTCTGGAAGGCGGTGCTGGATGATTCTATTACGCTTCCGAGGTCATCACCCAACATACTGGATACTTGGAGTGCTTGTGTGGAGAGCTTCTCCAGTGTAGGCCCTGTCAATCCAAGGCGGGTGTTGTAGTCTGCGATGGCCTGTGCCGCGTCTCCCATTTCAGCAGGAACAGATGCATAGACATTCTTCATATTTTGTTCCAGTTCTTCGAGCGCGGCACCTGTTGCGCCCGTGCCGATACGGATGGTATCGTAGGCGTCGTCAAACTCTGCACCAAGGTCGTAAAGTGCTTTTCCAGCGGCGACTGCTGCTGTCGTAATGGCGGCTCCGGCAACTGCTATGCCTTTAAACGCGCTTTTGGCGGCGCTGGCCAGACCGGAAAATTCGCCTTTTGCGCTTTTGGTGGCGTTTTTGAATGAAGCATCTACTTTCCCGGCAATTTTAAGAGCAAGCTCATATTCGCTTCCTTTTGGCATGGATTGCCGTCACCTCCTTTGCAAGCTCGCTTAACTCATCCAAAGGCAAGGAGTAGAAATAGTCTACTCCCGCCCTCAGATTAAGCGAAAGGGCAAGGCACGCCTTGCGTAAAGTCGGCGCGTCTATTTCGGTTAGTCCGCGCCGAAAATAAAACCCGTGACTATGTTCTTCAGCTTGATGGCGTCTCTTGCGGGAAGGCCGATAAAAAACTCCACAGGTTTATCTGTCACTCGACTGGCAATATAACAGGCATATTGCATAGACATCTCCGGCAGAGCCTCGACGGCACCGCCCTTACTCATCATTTTCTGGGCCGCAATCATATCAGATGCGGTAATATTCTCGATGGAAGAGAGGTCAATCTCGGCGAAAATTTCATCTTCAAAGTGGTACGGCTTGGAGAAACGAAGAAGATACTCGTTTTTAGGGGCAGTCTCTTTCTTTTTATCCATCAGCACATAGACCTCGCTTTCGCAAGAATATCGGCGCCGTTCAGCTTAAATACCCCATTCAGCTTATCGAGCTCGACTCTGTTTTTTCCATCAAGGTCAATGCGGATATATGTCAGCTCCAGCTTGATGGAATTGTTCATGGCGCCGCCTTGTTTGACAGTGCCCCCAGTGAAGGACTTGCATTTGCCGCGGACAATAACCCTCATGCCTACAAAATCCACGCCGCCACCGCTGGTCGTAACCTGAATAGAACCACGGAGCGTAATATTAACATTGTTACCGGGGTTAAGCATGGAAAATGCGTCATCGGTGTAGGCCCTGAAAGGTATCTCCATCTCTTGCGAGCCAAACTGACCGATGGTAGGGTCGTCAATTTCGCCGAGAATTCCAGGGCCGCTGATGGTCTCGCTCATAGCCTCGAAGTCCGGCAACGCGACCTCTCCAGTGATACCGGAAAGAATGCTTGCGTCTCGGTAAAGGTTGAACATATTGATTTTGGTTGGTATACCCTGCATAGTTCGGTTCCTCCTTTCTTACTGCTGGATTGCTACTGCGAGCGCATCTGTGTCGAACTCGAGTATGTTCTCAATGTCCTCGGCTGGGGTGTAGGGAGCCAGATACTGATGGAAGGTCATCTTACCGTTGATAATGTCCGTGGTGGGGTTTTCGGCTTCGATATATTCCACCCTATATCCGGCGCAATAGCCACGGGCGACATAGCCGTTTCCGGCAATATTTGCGCTGTCCACTATATTCTCAATAAGTCTCTTGTTCATTGCATCGTCGACTTTTTGAATGTAGGTGAGAATGAAATTGTTACCGGCCCAGCTGAAGAAACGACGGCAGGCGAACCACCTGTCTTTGGGGTCAGTGGATGAAGGATACCCGCAGGTGTTATTGCCCCACGACTTGAAGCCGTTTATATTGAGCATGGTAGTAACACCATAGCTGTTGACGGTGTTGGCTTGCTCTTGGTCGAGAGCAACTTCCGTTCCGTCGGCAAGACAGGTGGCCGTAGCGCCGCTGTCTTTGTTTGAAGGAGACAGGTACGGAACATCATCATGCTCGGCGTCCAACCTTTGTGTGAGAGCGCCCATCAGGGCGGACATATAAAACTTCTTTCCGCCAACCATCGCCATCGGCCAACATGCCATAGCGTGGACACTGGATGCGCCGAGGCTGTCCTTCGCGGTCTTGACCGATGCGTAGTTGGTCGCATACGGTACAGAAATCTCGCCCTCAGTAATACCTGACGCTGTGGCAATATCGATAAAGCATTCGCAGGAAAAAGAACCGTTAATATCGGTGCATTTTGCTTGCAGAGTTGCCGCCACGGAAGGAAAGTGCGACCAACCGGGGGCGAGAAGCAGACCGGGGGTCATTCCGAAGGTGGGATAAATCTGACGAACCAGCTGAAGTCCGGTCTCAACATTTCCGTTGGTCGTTCCAATGATGTCTGTGTAGGTTACTGTCGAGGGGTCGAGAGCATTTCCTGCGGAGAGGTAAATGCTGGCGGCATCATAGGCGTCTCCTCCAGAGAGGAGCGTTACCACAAGATGGCCGCTGTCGTTAAAACTGAGAACATAGTCTGTGTTTTCAACGAGCGCGGATGTGTCTGTAGAGGTGGTTTTGAGGGTGATGCTGTCCTTGAGGATGCCTTCCTTTTCAATTACAAATTGATGGTCAATGACCGTGTGCGCCACTGTCGGCAGAGTAGATTTGTGTTTTGACGGGTCAAGAACATTGATGAGGATAATAGGCGCTACGCTCTGCACATTGAAGCAGGCGTAGATACTCTGACAGAGAGTGAAATTTTCCCAGTCGTCAGAATAGCCGACAGCGGCTACCGCTTCTTTGAAGGAATGGCACAGTTTTGGCTTGTTGACAGCCCCGACGGGGTCGTCTGTGAGGTTTACTGGAGCAGTCCCGATGATGACCTGCAGACCGGCTGTGCCGGAAATGGGCGAGGCCAGACTTGTGGGTTGCTCGGAAACATACACGCCGTGTTTATACATGGTGAATACCTCCGTTTATCAGATTGCTTTCTGTACTTGCTGGTAAGTGGTAAAGAGGGGGCCGGTCTTTCCCTCAATCTGTTGCCTTGCGGCGCAAAAGTTGCCGATGGGCAGGATAAGGTTGCGGATAAGAGGTATCTCTTTCGCTTTTTCTTCCAGCGCGTCGGGTATGGTGCTGAACATGGAGAATCGTGAGCAAATGTGTGGGATAGTAGGGCCGCAGTAGACGAGAATGGTTGCTTCCAACATAAGTGTTTCCGTAGCCCTTTTAGCTTTGGTCATGCCAATTCGTCCTCCTTTTGGATGGCTGCCACTTCAAAGTTCATGAGGAGGCCGCCGTAGTAGTATGGGTATGTGTCTTCGTCAGAAAGCGACCAGTCCAGCGGGTACTGGAGGACGAACTTCCCAGCGAGAACAGGGTTTTTCTCAAATCGAGTGATGATGTGGTAAATAATGTCGAGTACATCCTTGTGTCCCTGCCTGGCGGTGTTGTCATCACAAACGCAAATAATAACCGCCACGCTTGCCATATGGGGGTCGTCTGGTGTCGCTCTTTTGCCGCCTGTAATTTCTGCAACAATGTAAGGCTCTGGCAGGTCTGCATCTTCCGGCTCTTCGTCGTTGCCCTGCTTGATAGGGAGAGAATGAACGAAAGTGTTAAGCGTCACACTGTGTCCGAGGTTGTTTGTGAAAGTGCGGCCAGCGAAGATTTTTTTAAACTCCGCTGAGAGATATTCTTCCAAATCGGACAGAGTTCCAGCTTCTATCATTTCTGTTTATTCCCCCTTTCAATGGTTTTCGCTATGAACTTACGAATATTGGCGTCCAACATCTGTGCAATCTGCGGTTCAACTTTCCCGTAAACCTCTTTTTCGTTGCCTATCATTTTCGGTATGGAAGGAGAGAAAAGTGTTTTGACTGGAAGTCTTGCTTTTCCCTGACGCTGAACAATGGAAACATGACCATTGGAAAACTTGGCCACGAAGGCTTTAATGTTGCCTTTTTCCAGACGCTTAAGAGCGGAGGCCGTGAGGACTTTTCCTGTGGTGACCTCCGGCCGATTCGCACCTGTTGACGGCTTTTTGGGATTTGTCTTAAAGTCGATAAGTTCCAGAGGGGAGCCGGTTGCTGTGACCAGAGCCTCCAATTTGCGGTTTGAGGCATTTTTTATTGTCATTGCCTTGTTGAAACGACTCTTTTGGATGACATAGATTTCTTTGGCCTGTTCCGCGAGCATACCACGGGCGTCTTTGGCAGTAGCATTGAGGGATTGCTTCAGAACAACAGGGGCTTTGGTATGATATTCGCCCAGTTGGTCGGCAATAGTCTTTATAAGGCCGTTGTCGTCAACAGTAAACACTATCACGATTTCCACGCCTCCAGTCCAATGATATACAGGCCGGATTGGTCGTCCACATCGAAAACTCGATAATATAGGGAGTCTAATTTCAGCCTGCTGTTAATGGCTGGCCTTTTCCCAAATTCCGAGGCCCTGACCATGATGAGTTTTTGCGCGGCGTATACGCCGCTGTCACCGGAAGAGTAGACACGCCGCGCGCTACGCCGCCGGAGTTCGTCACTGTCAGCAATGATGTTCATAGGCGTGTCGTTCACAAGGTGTCTTTCCCAGAATTCCTCTCGGTCACTGAACCACACCGAATCGAGGTCTTTGGCCAGTTGGTCTTTGAATGCACTCACTTCTTGCTTTTACCTTTATTGGATTTCCCCTTTATTCCGCTGGGTGTGGCGGCAGGGTGTTTATAGGCGTTTGCATTGTCCGAAGGCTCAGTGTCACTGTTTTGGACTGTAGGAACGTCGCCTGCTTGGGAGTTTTCTTCCAGAGCGGCGGCGTCATATTTTTTTATGTTGGCTGTATCATCTTCGACCAGAACTGCACTGCCAGCCTCAAGCCACGCGGCGACGAGCGCCGCATCCCAAGCCGGGAGAAGGTCTCCCGGCTGGTAGATGTGGTTGGCGAGGAGAATAGGCCTTTTAGCTATAATTTTCGCCATGGTTTCCACCTCTGTTAACCGATTTTCACAAGGATTTCATTGTCGCCGGCAGCGGCGGGAGCGACGGCCCATCCGGCGGGGATATTATCCTTTTTGGTGGCGTCAGACCCAGTGGATGCCACTGTGGTGATGTTGTCGGCAGATGTATCGTAATAGAGAGCGGCTCCCACAGTTACAGCCTCAGCCGCTTTGGGAGCGGAAAACACACCGCTGACGGCGACTGCGCCCACGGCTCCCACAGCGATGTCGGTTGCGGCCACGCCGATACGGGTGACGAGGTTTACAATATCACCCGTCTTGATAACGGCGGTGCCGTTGTTGGTGTAGTCAATGCTTGAGCCTTTCTGCACATACTTGGTACTCATGATGATTTCCTCCTATTTGTTTCAATCCGTGGTTTACACCACACCGGGATTTTTATATATACCGCGATAATCCACAGCGGTGATGCCCCAGTCAAGCCAGATATCCCAGACAAAGCCCAGCTGACCGGCAGGCTCGCTGCGGCGGAAGGTCGGGGTTTCCTGACCGTTCAGGTAGTCGACCTGAATGCTCTTGCTGGAGGAGGGGTCGGCGACCATGAACCACGGCTTTGCGCTCTCGCCAGCGAGGGCGTTAATCCATGGGGTCTGCACAACCTGCAGGGGGTAGTTGTAGAGCGGGTTGATGTCGTTGTTGCTGGAGCCGACCACCTGTGCGCTCTTGAAGATGGTAGCCAGAACGAACTCGTAGCCCATAGGTACCACGAGAAACTTGGGAACCTCGTAAATAGGTTCGCCGAAGGGGTCGGTCTGACCCTGCGCCAACAGTATGATATCCTGAATGGTGGTCTGGGAGGGAGCGGCGCCACTGGTGATGAGGTTTTTGTGGTTGGCGTGGAACAGGGCGGTACCATCGTAGATGGCGGGGTTGGACACGAGGATTTTGTAGACCGCCTTGTCGATGGTGCGTTTGGCGGCGCGGGTATAGGCGGCGGGAACCTCGGACAAGAAGCCTATGTCATCGTTGATGAACGCCTGACGACTCATGCTGAACTGCTTGCCATATGTGTCTACTTTACGGTGAGGCAGCAGGGAAGTGGAGGGGGTGCTGTTCTTCAGCTCGCCGTTCTCGGGCACCAACTCGAAGTCACCCACACCACCCAGCACATAGCTGTGGTCGGGGGTGGGCTTGAAGTCGGTCACGCTGCCCTTGCGCGTCCAAGCCTGAAAGGTGGTAGGCACCTTGTTGTACTCCTCCACGATGGTCTTTTTGATGGTCGCATCCAGAATGGCGGGAAATGCGGAAGTGGGGTTGAAGAACTCACGACTCATGCGACTGTAGAGCTCATCTCTGCTCATGCGGAGCAGGGAGGCGGTGTTCTCTCCGTCTCTGCCCAGACACTCGATGGCAAGGTCACGGAGGCTCATGCCTCTGAACTCATTTGCTCCATCGGCGGGCTTGGCAATATCGACGCCCATGCGAAGAAGAAGACCGTCAGCGGCGGCGGCGCGGAACTTGTCCTCTTCGCTTTCGGTCACGGTGACCCTGCCCGCGTTGATGGGGCCGCTGGATTTCTGCAATTCTTCTAGAACCAGTTTGCGGCACTCGTCCACACTTACATCACTGTCTATGTGAGGTTGAGGGTCAATGCCAAATGAACGGCACATGGCAGTGATGTCGGCGATGCGTGACTTTTCGGCGGCGCGGGCGGCCTGACGCACAGTTTCGTCAGTGACGGAACCGCTTTTGTCATCGGCGGGAGAGACGCTTTTTGCCGAATCGATTTTTGTCTGCAGGTCGTTGAACTCGCGGATTTCCTCATCGGTCAAATCGCGGTTTTCTGTGCGGGCCAGTTTGGTGATTTCGCCCTGACGCGCAATCATTTCTTTGATTGTCATGTTGATTCCTCCTAATTACAGATAGTTTTGATTTGCTCTGACTTGGGCCTCAAACGCACCAAGGCTTTTGGGCTTTTGGTGTTCGACTTCTTCATGGCTCCTGCCTACGCCGACTGTGGCATCGGCGGGAACGGAAACGATAGAGATTTCCAGCGGAGTCCATTTGCGAGCAATGTCACAGGGGCCGACAAATCCGTCACTGGATGTCTTTCCTGCCACGACCTCCTCCCAACTGTCCACAAAATATCGGACAGATACACCTTTCAGGGTGTGGGCCTTGACCTTTTGATAGATGAGCTCGGCGGTTTCATCGTCGTCAAAGGTAACTTCCGCTTTTCCTCGCTTATCGTCAATCCATGCTCTGTCAACGCGGCCAAGGACGCGGTCGGTGTCGTGGTTAAACAACAGGACGCCGATTTCATTCAAACGGGTGAGGTCAACCGCGCCCTCGGCATGAGATAAAATTTCCGTACCAAACCAGCGCTGATATGGTTCCTCCGAAGAGAAAGACAACTCGAACTTGCGCTCGTTGCCCTCGCCCTCAATAGCGCGGATAGATGCTCGGCCGAAGCTACGCTCACCGAAGTCTTTATTCTTCTGGTTCTGTCGTTCCGGCATCGGGGTCTCCGTCTGCCTCAGCTTCTTCGGCTGCGTCATTGAACGCTGGAGCAGAGTTGCCATTTTGGTTGATGCCTGGGGCGGCTGGCTCAAGGTCATTTGGTTCTGCTTTTTGTTTGTACTCTCCAATTTCTCCACCTCCAATCTCAAGCCCAAGAGCATGGGCGTATTCGATGACCTCTGCAATATCATCCAACTGGTCGCGCCAGTCACGACCGTTTTCGGCGGCGATTTGCTTAAAGGTCTTTTGGCCACTCTTAAGCGCGAGCTGATTGGCATTACTTTCTTTTTGCGGGTCTATCCACTTTTTGGGGGCGGCGACCCACTCGTGCTGAAGGTAGTCAAATTTGTTATCCCAAAATTCGGGTATGTGGAACAGTCCCGAAAGATAACCAGAGATGACGAAGGTCTCATAGACCTCGCTCATAACCCTTTCGCGCAGAAGTTCGATTTCTTCCGCGAAGGTGACCTCATCCTCGATTGCGCTCTGTCGCGCGGATGAATAGTTTGTCTGACTCATGTCTCGGCTGGTGGTCTCATAAGAGAGGCCCTGTCCAGCTCCAATAAGACCATACTGCATCTTGATGAAACTGGCTGCCTCAGCACTGTTTCCGGCTGGGTTGACCACCTGTATTTCATCTCCGGCGTTCATTTCTTTAATCATGCCAGGAGTGAGTGTCTTGCCTGAGTAGTCCACTTTGCCTTCCGCGTTAATGGTGCCGCTTCGACCTATACCACCGCTGGGAATAGTTTTTTTGATAAACACAGCGAGACAAGCGGCAATGCGTTCTTTTACAGAGACGGCCTGCACAAACTCATTAACATCACGGACGCGTGTAATGGTTGCGCTCATATCGCTCATTTCGCGGATTTGGGAGGGACGATTTTTTGTAAAGTAAAAAATAACATCTTTTGCCGGAACGAATACGCTGTCAGAAGTTTGGTTTCCGTCGACATCGTATTGTCGGAAGTAATAGCCGACGGGTTTGTGAAATTGGTCATATTCAATGCCACCGACTACTGTGTTGCCCTTGTATTTAGGGCTTATGGCGGTGCTATCGAGCTCGTCAACATCCAAGCATTGTAGCTTTAAAGGCACGATTTCGCCATTGCGAACATACCGCTTCAGGATGACCATACCGCCGTCTACTCTTTTGCGAGTGACCGCCATGCGAAGTATCTGGTTGAATGACTGTGTCCCCGTAACATCGCAATGTTCCGCTTTGCACCACAGCTTCCAATACTTTTCAATTTGATTGTTGAGGTCTTCGTCGGGGGTCATGGCTTGCAGGGTGTAGCCCTTGTTGACTACATTGCGGCGATATGCTCGAATGATGGACTGGGCGATGTCAGAGTTGCGCTCCAAATCGCGTGCTCTCGCTCGAACAATATCTCGGTTGTATCTGTCAGTAGTCTCTGCTGCGGCATTAGATGTTCGCCAAGCAGCGTTCAGGCGACCACCAGAACCGGCGTCATAATAGCGCAGTTCCTCTAAACTTCGACGCCACGCTTCGCGCTCGTATGCTTTTTGAGGAGAAACCCATAAAATGAATTTATCCAGAATGTTCATGCTGGTCACCGCCTGTCAAAAAACGCTACAAAGGTGTTATCAAGCAAATTGGACGAGTTCCCAGAAGTTATTTCTGCCTCCAGTTCCTCTCTCATCTGTTTCAACATTCCAAGGTCGGCGCGGGTGAGGCTTCGACTGCCGATTGAGTACGATTGTCCGCCGACAAGCACGGAGTGTATTGCTTGATTTATTTCTGCAAGTTGCTGTGCGAGAGTCATTTCATTAAATTCGGTCACTTTACGGACGCCTCCTTATATCCATTTTTCATTTGCTCTTATCCAGTCCTCCTCTGGAGTGGGTGCGGCGGGGGGCTGTGAATGGTTGGGTTGCGATGGCTCCGCAGATTGAAGAAATAGGTTTCTTACACCTTTCACATCAGCCGCGGCCATGCAATACACCTCACAGTCAAGATAGTGATTGTCTTTGCCAGCCGCGCCGCTTTTCGGTTGCCATACAAGCGTCTGCTGCCCTTTGCCGTTTTTAACGGCGACCTTATGCTCGGCGGTCACTTCTTTGGCATATTCTTCGTCGCACCCCTTGTAAACCATCCACGAGCCTTTTCCGTTTGGCTTGCGGAGACGGCTGGCTATCATGTCCTTATATTTTCCGCCGTCCACCAACACAAGGTTCATGCCGTAAGCACGGGAACCTGTTTTATTTACCGTGCTGAGACGATAATGCGAGAGTTGAGAACTAACGCCTTTGCAGGGAAGTGCCCATTCTGCGTTGAGGGCACAGAATTCGTATACCTCATCCGTTTGGTCGCCACTGTCGATAAGACATAGGTCAACCATAAACGGGGTACCGTTCTCGGTCTTATATTCGAGGTTCATGAACTTTTCGACCTCGGCAAAGCTGAATGCTTGTCCGTGGGCAATGTTTTGCGATGTCAGGAAATCGCCCCACGCGCGGATTGTCCAGTAGAGGCAGTTCTCCTGCACATCGACGCCGCCGGTGACCAGCTTCGTCCAATCGGGGAGAACAAATTGCTCTGTCTCGGTTTGCCTCTCCAATACCATTTCAGCATTTGTTTTCAGTTTGGTGTCCTCCCACGGCTCTGCAAGCCATGAGTTTGTAAAGTTATGCAGGAGGTCTGGGTCGTCCTTGCTCTTGAGAAACTCTTTCGCCACCTCTGAAAAACGAACAAAAGGGGAGTATAGGGTATTTATCCAGTACGCTACTCGTCGAGCGGTTTTGCCGTTTTCACGGACAGCGCGCCATTCACCGAGGGCGAGGGCGCGGTTTTTTTCCGCATCCGAGATTATACATCCACACTCTTGACAGACATAAGCGGCCAATTCTGCGCGGTCGGAGGCGTCAAGGCCCGCTTCATCGTCCGGCCAACGCAGGCTTTGAAATTTTAGCTCTATCATAGCCCCACAGTGAGGGCATGGAATGAAGTAATGTTTTTCGATATCTGCGGCTTCTTTTGCTTTCCATATATGTCCGTTGCGGAGGGTAGGCGTAGAGCACATGTAAATCTTCCTATTAACGAATGTCTTTGTTCGTTCTCTTGCCAGCGAGATAGGGTCGGCTTCTTTGCGACTTGCTGGGGGAAACTTGTCAACTTCATCAAGGAAGAGGTATCGAATAGGTTTTGACGCCAGCGATGCAGGACTGTTTGCACCGGAGATGCTGATGTACATATTATCAAACTGGAGCTCCAGCTTGGATGATAAGCGTTCGTTGTAATGTTGCCGCAACGCATGTGAATTCTGAACCATTGGAATAATGCGATTTTCGCTCGTGCTGTCTCCAAGGGTATCTGTGGGATAAACTATCATAGCTGGACCGGGGTCTTGTGCTATAACATAGCCGAGACGATTAAGCAGAGTTTCCGTGCCTCCAACCTGTGTAGGTTTGACAAAAATGGTCTCCTCCACCTCAAAGTCGTTCATGGTGTCCATGATTTCAGTGAGATATGGCGTCACATTGTTTCGCCAATGCCCAGGCATTGCGGAGGAACGAATATCAAGGATACGGTTTTCCTCCGCCCATTGGCTGACAGTAATGTCATCTGGAGGAGCGAGATATTCCATCGCGGCCTTTTGATATGCAGTCACCGTATATGTTCGGTGCTTATATTTACGCTTTTTCACTTTCCTTCACCGCCCTCAACCTTGGCGGCGACGACGAAACCCTGAAGCAAATTATTAACCTCGTAGGCGAGGTCTTTTTCCAGTGACCTTGCTATAACAGGGTCTACCACTGTCTGCGCTATCCCTGCGACCTTGGAAGGAATGGAAAGGGCAAACTTTTTGAATATCACAAAAAACTTTGAGTAGTCCACCTGAACCTCCTCGATGGAGATATACTTGCCGGCTGCAATGTCTGTCTTTAGACGGTGCAGTTCGCCTTGACTTTCCTTGAGAGCAATGTCGGCTTTCATCTTTTGCTCTTTCAGCTCGAGTTCTTTTTCACTGTGATTTTTGCCATAAGCCTTGTCCGCAAGGTATTTGACATAGGATTGAATGGTTGGAACCAAGTCGTATCGTCTACCGTCGGCGGTCTCAGTGGTGGGGAGGATGCCCTCCTGCGTCAACTGCTGAATGCGCCGGACGCTTACCCCGAATAATTGCGCTATTATTTCCACGCGATAATAGCCGCCGCCAGCTGCTTTGCCGTTGTTGTCTATATATATTTCTCCTAACATTTTTGTGTTTTAAGATGTTCTTCATCGGTCGTTGGCTTTCTCCGCTTTTTCCCCGGTATACTCCTCCCATCTGTGGATGATAACATCCACATTTTTGGGGTCATATTCCATGATATAGGCTGACCGTCCCAACTGTTCTGCCGCCATGAGGGTACTTCCAGAGCCACCGAAAAAGTCACCGACTGCCCACCCAGGTTTGCTGGAATTATTCATCAGTCGACCAATCAATGGGATTGGTTTCATTGTGGGATGAAGGTCACTCTTTGTAGGCTTTGATTCAAGAAGGACTGTGTCCTGCGTTCTATCTTTGACAAAATAGTGCGCAGAACCTTCTTTCCATCCGTATAAAATGGGTTCATGTCGCCATTGATAGTCTTGACGACCAAGGACAAAAGTGTTCTTTTCCCAAATAAGACACTGGGCCAGCTTAAGCCCCGCATCGGCATACGCTCGTCGAAACGGCAGACTGGAGCTTTCTGCGTGAAACACATATATTGCGGCGCCTGGGCGCATGGTATCATTTATATTTTGAAATGCCGTCAATAGGAAACTGTAAAAACTGCGAGCGTCCATTTTGTCGTTTTGGATGGTGCTGTCAGGACGGTTTCTCTTTTGACCACGGTATTCTTCCAAAAACTCGGTCTTGGCTCCGTAGTCTACATTGTATGGAGGGTCTGTTATGACGAGGTCAAGTTTTGCCCCTGCCATCAGCTCGGCGACATCTTTGGGGTTAGTTGCATCTCCACACATGAGGCGATGTCGCCCCAGTTTCCAAATGTCCCCTATTTTGCATTTTGGTTCCGCAGTCTTTGTTGCTACCTCGTCCGGGTCAAAGTTATCATCGACTGCTTCAGGCGGGATATCAAGGGCTTGAATTAAGTCCTCCAGTTCGGTGCGTTCAAAGCCTGTCACCGTGAAATCGTATCCGTCGAGGTCAAGTTCAAGCAGAAGGTCTTTTAAAAGAGCATTGTCCCACTTGCCCGTGATTTTGTTAAGGGCAATGTTGAGGGCCTTTTCTTTTTCTTTATCGGGAATATCGATGACGATGACCTCGGCGTCGGTATATCCTAAATCCATCATGACATTTCTGCGCTGATGTCCTTTAATGATGGTTCCGTCAGAGTTAATAACAATGGGGTCTGCGTAACCGAACTCCTGCAGGCTGTTCTTTATTTGGATGTATTCTGGGTCATCTGGTGTCAATAGTTTACGCGGGTTATACTCTGCCGGTCGCAAATCAACCAGCAGGCGTCTCTCAAACTGCACGATTTACCCTCCTTTCTGTGGGTTCTGAATGCTTTGCGTAACGAAACGCCAAAAAAATTTTTATTTTCACGCGAAAAAAAGCCGCGCCTTCCTCGCCCCGCAGGGCCGGTGGGGCCAGACAGTACCTTTTGCGTAAAAAATTGCAGAAAAGCCCAAAGGCATTGTCCCTTTGGGCCTCTCCGCAAAGTAGAAAGTAAGATTGGTCACTGTGTGCTGCGCGGAAGCGCAAAGAAGCACGGCCTTGAAGCGAGCTTCTCTTGGCCGTGCTTTACACTATATAGTATAGCATACTTGCCATGGCTCATGTCTGCTCATTTTTAATCAAAAGGTTTCATATGTGCTCGTTTTCTTTTGAAAGATACTTTTCCGGCAAAACAACACTTTCCAGAGCCGCTTCGTGGATGCGCCTTGCCTGTGGACGGGAGTATGACATGCGGGCCGCAGTGTCCTCCCAGTTGAGAAAAAGAATGTAGCGACACCTCAGTACGAGCCTCTGGTCTCTGTCTTGCACCGCTTCTATTGTTGCATGGATTTCACGCATCAAATCGACCATGTCATTTATTTCTTTTTTGATAAGATTTTCTAAATCAACACACTTGATAGCAAGACTTTGTTCCGATGTGTCTCCGTTCCACTTAATCGACCTGCCACCAATCTTGTCATAGGCGGTAGCACTAATTGACCCAACCATATCGTGGAGGTTGGATAGTTCTTCTTTATGGCTTTTGATGAGTTCGTTGAGTCGGTATCCTCTCTGTAAGTATTGTTTTGTTGTCATTGTTCCTCCAAATCCGAGCAGAAATGTTTGTTGTCAATGTCTTCGTCACGGCCGGTAATTTCCTCGTTTAAGATAGGTAATCTTACGCCTACACGGATTTGAGAGCCACATGAAGGACAGTCGAAAGTATCATAGTATTCTGCGGGAGTGTTGGAACCAAATGACCCGAGCAGTCCCGTACCTTGATTGTCTCTGATTGTTGTGTACCTTTCAGCGGCTATTGGCGTAAACCTCTCGCCACAAACAACACATTTGATTTTCTTCTTCATAATTTTCTCCTTTTGTTTTTAAAGTCTTAACTCAAAATACTCCCTGTATGGCCAGCCTCCCTCTGTATAGCCCTCACGGCAGACATTGCCATCGTCGTCCTTGAGCAGTATCCAGCCCTTTCTGGCTTTCGGCTCTTTGCGCCAATGACCCGATGAAATGATTATGTACCTCGGCTTGGGCATCTCCATGCCACGCGCCCAGCTGATACGGTGACGGCGGCGTCCCAGCTCTCTCCACATTTTATCGGCGGCGTCGCTGTATTTGAGTAGATATTCGGCCAGTTTACCGTGGTTGCCCCTGCGGTCAAGAGCCGTGGCCGTCACTGTTCCGTTTCCCTCGCCGATGACCCTCTCCCACAGCTCCCTCATGACCGACATGGGGATATCCGGCAGGATGATGTGATGATGGATGTTGACGCCCCTTTTGCCCTTGACCTCGATAACTGCCGCCGCCTTCCATTTGACGCCGTTCCTGACGCACCATTCTCTCAGGAGCCTCAATATCTTTTTTTCATTCCTGTCGGCCTGCTCCAGCTCAATGTCCCCCGAATAGTGAAAGACCGTATGTAAATCCCCTGCCACGAAGTTGGCATTGAGTTTCCAGCGTATCTCTTCTATGAGCCGCTTCCTGTTGGCCGCCTTCTGGGCCTCTCCCGTTGCTTCTCCTCTCGGCCGCCTTGTCACCCCCGGCGTGTGTATGCGCCCTGTAAACATATCCTTGACTTCACGGACGAGGCCCGCTTCGACTATTCTTCTTACTCTCGGCATCTCCGCAGGTCTCCTTTCCGTTCTAATTCTAATAAGTGTTACCGGCGCTTTAACCGCCATCCGGCGGGCGCTTTTTTATACTGTTATAGGGTGGCCTAAAGGGTGGCGGTCTTGCGCCGTCACCCTTTGTCAAATCTCTTAAAGCCTTTTATCTCCGTGCCTATATGGCCTCGTCCTGTTATACCTGTGTTTGGCCTCCACCAGCTTGTCTATATCTATACCAGTCGTGGCCAGCCAGTCGAGTATCCTCAACAGGCAATCAACCATCTCGACAGCTACGCCCTCCGGCTTGCAGTTGGTCTCAGCTGAGTTATCGTCAATCGGGCAGCCGACGCTATCGCAAATATCCCAGTGCCTGCAACAATCGGCCCCCGCTGTACAGGCTCCGTCAACAAGCCTCTCGCCGTCTCTGTATGCCTGCAAAGCCTCAGATAGCTCGCTATGGCACAGGGCTACTATCTCGCCAAAGCTCGGTTCTGGCGTCCACCAGCCATGTGCAACGGCATTTACATGTACCTCATGGGCCAACTCATTAAGGGCCATATTGTCCACCTCCTATATTTCTATCCATACCTGTTAATAGAGTTTGATAGATTGCCACCATCAATCGCCTCTCGATTTCTCGCTTTGACAGTTTCGATGGACGCGGCGGTAACTTTCCGGCTTTTGCGGCCTGTGCAGTGGGGTTATACTTGTGTTTTCCCATATACCTCTTTAAGTGTCACCTCCTTTTAAATTACACCCCTCGGCGACGCATCGCCGAGGGGGCCTCTGCGCCTCGCGGGACATCGTGCGCGCCCGACTGGGTTTTCCGTCGATGTGCAGGTTGAGTGATGAGCTAACCGCGCGCCGATGGACATAACCCAACAGAGGATTGGCTGGGGCAGTCGGAATCGAACCAACGATACAGGAGTCAAAGTCCCGTGCCTTAACCACTTGGCCATGCCCCGTTATGTAGCCCGCCTCATATTACAGAGTCAGGGCAAATAATCATATTAAACAGCGACCTCCCGCTCAAATTGCGCCATGGTCGTTATCTCCTTGTCGCACCACTCGGGGAAATTGGCCCTTACCAACGCCGTGGCAAATGGCGGCGGCACGGCATTACCGCATCGGGCAACCTGCTTTGCCTTTTGATACTCGTTGCCCTTGTAGTCCCTGTCAATGATGTAATCAGGTGGGAACCCGTTGGCGTCGTACAGCTCTCGTGGCGTCAGCATCCTCAGCCCTATATCGCGTATGTAATACCAGTACGCCCCTATACGGAGCAGGAGCACCTCGTCCTCCGCCAGCTCATAGCCGCAATATTTGTTGAGCAATCCGCGGACTTCAGGCCAATGGCCCAAGTCGACGGAGGCGTCCACTCGGACGATATCAGTCACAACCACAGCCTGATGTTGCCCTTCTGCCGTCACCGTGCTGACCGGCGCTTTAATATCTCTGCCATTGGAAGTCCCATATAGCTCCGTCATGTGGGCCATCATCAAGGCATTATGGTCAATAGCTGTAATTGTCGGTACCGGCATAGTGGTTGACGCGCCAACAATGCCGCCATAAAATTTGACCAGATTGGCGGCTATCAAGCCCTCTCTGTCCTTTGTCGTTATGGTGTGTAACGGCATATCCGCCGTCTGCCCGTGGCGCCCGCCCCCGTAATATTTTGTCAAACTGGCGGCCACCAGCCCATATCTGTTGGCGGCGTCGATTGTCATGATAGGCTCTCTGAGGTGCTGCCCCCTGACCCTTTCCGCCTGCTCGGAGTGATATTGTACCAAGTTGGCGGCCATGAGCATTTGTCCTCCACCGCCGCCCGTCCTCGCGGTGTCTATCGGCTCGTCGAGCGGGTGCCCTGTGGAGTTGGTCGTATTGGTCACCGTCCACGGGACTATATATGATTTTGAGACGCCTATTCCCAGTTTGGCGGTTATTGTCGGCATCGGCTTATATACGGATACTGTTCGGTCTCCTTGTCCACTGTGATTTACCTGTAAAAGAAAAGGCTCATCGCTTTTAATAGTGAATTTGTCCACTCCTCTCGCCACCCGTCGCATGGTCTTATCCGCCAGCGGTCTGACCGCTGTCAGGCCATATTTTTCCCTGACCTCCTCTTTTGTGTCAAAAACAGAGGGGCAGGGCAGCGACCAGTCTATAACCTCCGCTGCAGACCTCCACGGCTTCAGGCGACCGCTTTTGGCCGCCTCGCTGTCTCTGGGAGCATGAGTAGGCTCCGGCCATACAACGGGCCTGCCGTCACATCTGGCAACGAGAAAAAACCTCTTGCGCGTGGTCGGTGCGCCGTAATCTGCGGCCACAAGCTCACGCCACTCGACGGTGTAGCCCAAGGCTCGGAGCTGAGCCACAAACCTGTCAAAGGTCTGCCCCCGCTTGCTCTTAACAGGCTTACCTCGGCGTACCGGCCCCCATGTCGGGAACTCTTCGACATTTTCGACGATGATAACGCGGGGACGCACTGTTCCCGCCCATCGAAGCGCTATCCACGCCAGCCCTCTTATCTTTTTATCTACCGGCTTACCACCCTTGGCCTTTGAAAAATGCTTGCAATCCGGAGAAAACCATGCCAGCCCCACGGGACGGCCTCCGCACACTTTCTCCGGGTCAATATCCCAGACGCTGGCCTGATAATGGACTGTATGTGGGTGATTGGTCTGGTGCATCAAAATAGCGTCGGGGTCGTGATTGACGGCAATATCCACCACTCGCCCTGTGGCAAGCTCTATCCCGGTGGAGGCCCCTCCGCCGCCTGCGAAATTGTCTGCTATAATCTCGTCTAAAAAGCTTATCTGCGCCCTGCTCATTTTTTGTGCGTTTCCTTCGGCGGTTCCGGCAGAGGCATCCAGTGGGTTATATCTCTACCCGGTTCCATTCCATCGGGGCGGAAATATGCTTTATCTCCAGTCCAATATTTTTGAAGGTTCCTGTCTCTGATATGGCCCCATTTGTCCAGTGTCAGCACTTTCACACCCTCTTGCGGCAACCTGTCCTCAACGCTTATCCACTCACTCATTTTGTTTCCTCCCCTCTCAACGGGCACCATGCCGGGATATACGGCAACGGTCTTCCTATGCCCACCAGCCACCCACTTCTCGGGTGTCCCGGACAAACGCAGCGATAGGCCGACGTGTCGTTCACCCATGCCACTTCTGTCTTTAGGTAAGCACATCCCTGACAGTCATGGGTAAAATCAGCCGTCACAGCGTTTCCCATGGATTATGAGCCTCCTTGTCCCGTCCTCGCAAAGGGTAAAGCCCTCTGTCCTCAAAAGCTCCTCGCGCCTTGCCGCTTCCTTCGGGTTCCAGCGGCAGCTCGCGCACTCCCCCGGCCTGCACTTTTCCGCCTTCTCCGGGTCAAATCCCAGTTGGCATTCAACTTTTTCGCTCATATGTACTCCTTTATATCAGTTTATGCAACTCTCGCATAAGGTCATCTGTCTGTACGGGCAAAATAATGGCCTCGGCAAACAGTCCATCCATGGCCACGACAAAAGGTGTTTTGCCTTTGCTCCTGACTACGAGCCGCAAACCTTTGTCGTCTGCCAGCGGCAACAAGTATTGCGCGTTTATCCACACGGCACCACTCTTACCAATAAGCGGTTGGAGTGTTTTACCGTAGTGGATTATTGAGACCGGCAGAGGGACAACAACCTCGTCGTCGGAGCAGTAATCGCTTGTATCATAACCTATCATCTCTCCCTGACTAATTACAACCTTGTCGGAGATGTCATATAACGGAGATATGGTATCTTTGTCAAGATACGGCGCGCCCAGCATGAGATAGCTTGCGGCTCCGTCGCTACACCACTGTCTTAATCCACCGTCCTTTGTGTGCTCGTCGTATATAACGAGCTGTTTTCGGCTTTTACATAACTCAATCGCTTTTTTTATTTTCATTTTTTATCCTTTCAATAGGTCTCTCGGCCAACCATTGCGGTATTCTCCACCATCTTTTAAGACCTGGACAATTATTGACCCATGTCGTTTGGGCCTCATAGCGTTTTATCAGCTCATTAAGCCTGCGCCTTTCCCTTCGCGCGCGGCGACCGCTCATTTTTCGTCATCCTCTCTTTTTACGGCGTGAAATTTAACGCTTATTGCGCTGAACATCGGTTTTATGGCTTCCGCACCGCTGACCAGTTGCCAAGGCAGTGATTCCCTTATTACCTTTGCTGTGCTTTCCATCAGAGCCAGCACTATGGCCATATCGTCCTCGTCGATGCCCCCGCCTATGGCCTCTAACAGCCTCTTTGAATAAAAGTCTATTCCTTCACTCAAGATTTTAATTGCTTCCTTGTGGTTCCCTCGCTCAGAGGCTTCGGCTGCCCTCATTGAATATCCCATTTTTATTCTCCTTTTTATTTTTCGCCGCTTCCAAGGGCCAAACGCCCCGACTGATACAACCCATACACGGTTTGGCCCTGACGGTCGACCATATAGGGCAAAAACACCTCGTCTACCGACACCATTCCAGCCTCAATAATTGCCATCTGTGCCAGCACCCAGTCGCGGATGTTGCGCCAACCTGTCATGGCCGCCTGTTTATAATCGGCCTTGACCTTTTGCTCCTGAAACACGGCATAGACGCCGTCTATATTTGCCGGAAGCATAAAACCTCGGCGGCCTGCCGGAGTATCGACCGCGAAAGCTATGCCTATGGGCGCTCCGTCATCGCCATATTCTGTCACAATCTGACGGGCGCCGTGGCTGGCAAGCGCTCCCTGTATCTCCCCGAGGCTTTTATATACATCGACCGTCGTAGTGTAGTTTTTAATTGCCATCTTAATTTTCTTCTCCCAAAAATAAATTGGTTTGCGCGGCGTGGGCGGCAAAGCGCGCTTCCTGAGCGTCAAAATAATGCTTGTCTATCTCAAAGCCCACAAAGTCAAGGCCGGCGTCATAGGCCGCGAGCCTGCTCGACCCACTCCCCAAATGGGTATCAAGTATCTTATCGCCCGACTTGGCCCATTTTTGATATATCCACGCGTATAGCGCAATAGGTTTTTCACAAGGATGAATGCGATATTGATGATTGACCCCTTGCTTTTACTGTCTCATGCCTGCCCAGAGATATTTAAACTTTTTGACACTGCCGGGGAAACTTGTCCACGCAAGCTCGCAATCGGCATAGTTGGTATTTCCATTGTCTTTATCCCAGACTATCCAACAGGACGCGTCTCTCCCAAAAGCGGATATAAAATGGTTCGCGCCCCAGATAATTTGATTTTTACTGATGCGGAAGAGTTGCTCAAAATAATCGGCTGAAGGCGGCGTATCATCTACGGGCTTATAGTCCACTCTTTTTGCCAACTTGGCTCTTGAGCCTGATTTAGCGCCATTTTCCCCAATACCGTACATTGGGTCGACAACCGCCAAATCAAAATATTTATCTGGAATATCTCGCATGGCTATCATGCAATCAATGTTTATCGCTATGTTCATTTTTCCTCCCTGTGCACCCGGGGCACACATAGCCGCTTTTGGGCACCGTGGCCAGCTTGCTGACTATCCATTGGCGGCCGCAGACGACGCAGGTCTCATATCTCAGGCCTTCAGTCCTCTGCTTGCTCATGGTGCGCCTCCTCATTTCTTGCCAACAGTTCAGGGTTATCGTGGATATTGCCAATAACCTCATAGCATTCATCTGATTTATAGAGTTCTAAAGGGAACCCATAAATACCATTTACGCACACGAACATAGCCCTGTCGCAACTATATGCAACCTCATATGTGACATCATGCGATAGCATACATATATGCTTTCTGGGCGCAGACACCGCCAGGGCAATTTTGACGATATCTCCCTCAAAAATCTTTACACCGTTCTTGTCAGTCAGACCGGTGTATTGGCCTACAGTATCAGGCTCTACATTCTCCAGCATAGCCAGCTTACCGTCTCTTTTGATGGGCTGTATCAGATATTCCTCTTCTTCGAACCTGCCTTTTGGAATACGGATATAGACCCCTTCCACCCATTCGCCAATGCTGTGTTTCTCGCGGTGTATGCTGCATTTGCCGCGACATATAATATCTCGCACTATTTGCCCTCCTCCCATATTGCCCTTATCTCGGTCACCCAGTCGGCCACCGTGCTCCTGACGGCCCATATGGCGGCGGGCAGTATCCATATAAGCAGTTCTCCGCCCACAGCGTCATAGCCTCTCCACGCCACGGACTGATGATGGGCTATCTCATATGTAATTGCCGTCAGAGCCATTATCATGATTGCTTTTATCAGCCTGTCCGTTTTTATTCGCATAGTGTTTTCCCTTTCTGACACACTCGGGGCAATAGGCCACGCCCCCAATATCGTAATACTTGCCATACCCGCCGATTTCTCGGCCACAGGCATGACAGACCAGCTTGTCCTTATTCGACATGGCTGTCCTCCTTTTTCTCCTCTTCGGCCCATGCGAAAGCTCGTTTGCCCTTCTTCTGCCTGTTGCGGCGGCAAAGAGCCTCCCCGCATGAGCGGTATACAAGGGCCACGCTTATCCCAGTCTCGGCCGCCGCTTGTTGCACATCGTCATATACGGCAAGAGTCTTGCCCTGACTGTCAAGCTCAGCCACACGGCGCCTTTTTCTTCTCGCCTCTTTCGGCGGCTCCATGGCCTTGACGGCCCTTTTGGCGTCGGCCTCCGCCTGTCGGGCCAGCCTTGCCGCTTCCTGCTCCTTCTGCCTGTCCCTTTTGCCGGCCTGACAGAAAAGGCGGCATTTGTTCGGGTCATTTAGCCCTTTGTTGGCTGTTATTATGCTTCGGCCTGTGTATTCAAGGCTGTTGCAAAACCATCCGTTGGCCCTTCGATTGGATGGACTCAGCGGCTCCCAATAGGCACATTGGGCGCATAGTTTTTTGTTTATGGTCATGGCTTTACCTTTTGAGACGCCAGCCTGCTGGTAATTTCTTTTACCGCTGCCTCGCTAAAGCCCTTCAGCTCCTCGCCATAGCTCACCATCAACACGGCGTTGCCGCGAATTGTGTTTCTGTCAAATATTCTGGCTATCTTTGTAGCCATCGGATTGACGGGCAAACCTTTCTCGCCATTCTCGTTTATTATCATCATGACGCCGTCACCCTCGTTGATATCCGAGTAAATGGTTGTTCCAATGATTTCAAAGTCACCGTCTACCTTTGCCTGCAACTCCTCCAACTTCAGGCCGCCGTCATCATTGCAGGGTGTCACATCCCATTCTCCGCTCGGATTTATGGTTATGGCCCATCTGGTATTTGAGGTTTTGCGCAATGGAGACAACACTTCTCTCGCCGCGTTTACGGCCATCGCAAAAAACACTTTATCTTTTGGCTCTATCCTATCTTCCAAAATTGCTCCCAGTTCCTGCACCGCAGCCACCACTATCGGGAAATCCAGATATATCAGAGCAGCCATGTCTTCTGCCAAGGTGTTAATGATGTACTTTGTGCCGCGCCTGATAAACTGCTCGGCCTCGTCCGCCTTGCCATCATCAAGGAGTAACTTTGCTATTTCAGCATACATTACTCGGCCACCTCCCCGAAAATCTCCTCGTATTTGTCAGCGTCCAGATAACGCTCGGCCCACTTTTTCGCCTCATCCTCTGACAGCGGTACTATTTCACATCCGCCACAAATCGAGGCTCCGTCTTTCCTGGCATATCTTGTGCGTGCTCCGCCCTGACCGTAAACAAAAAACTCGCCGGTCTTTTTGCGGTAAAGGCTCTCAGCAATACAATCAAAATCCGTACCGCAAAGGCCGTTATCCATTTCGCCGACAAACTCGGCTGTCTCGGTGTCGTACTTTTTCCCATTGATGATTTTTTTCATTTTCTCCTCCTGTGTTTTATTTCGTGGCTTCTAACTGCGCCGCTTCTTTTCTTGCTTCTCTTTCTTTTTTCCAAGCCTCAAAGTCGGCTTTCAAAACGGGGTCGGCAAGCGCGCGACGAATGCTGGAGTAGAGAATAGAGCAGCCTATTTGATAGCACTCGTCAGGTATATCTTTCGGGTCGATTACGACCGTATGGTTGTTGGGAGTCATTTTATTTCCTCCAGATTTAAGACCTCATTGATGGCTTGAACTATTTTCGGGGCCTGCCTTTTGCCTGTAAGGATTTTATATATATACCCATTATCAACATACAGGCCCGTTCTTTCGCATACTTCTTTTTCAAGCCATTTTTGATTTTTACCCAGTTCCATCAGCTTGGTTTTTACACGCAAACCATAAGGGGTAAATTTGCAATCGCTCATATGCATCCCTCCTATTTATTTGGTACGGTTGGCTGTGGCAAGAGAGATAATGAAAATAGAGAACTGTTTTTTACCACAGCCAAACCGTTAATTTTGTTGACAAGTACACAATCATGTACTATAATACAAGCACCACCAAGTAATATAATCTCATGACGCCCTTGCCATAGTCACATTATAGTACCTGAATGAGTATTTTTCAAGGGCATTTTGTTGTTATGAGTACTTTTTGTTACTTATCACAAAAATAGAGGTATTGTTATGTGTACTTTGTATGAAAACATTATGAAATTGTGCGCTCAAAAAGGTATTACTGGAGCCAAACTCTGTTCTGAAATAGGTATTAGCAAGGGCTTGATAACGGATTTGAAAATGGGTCGCCGAACAGGAGTATCTGCAAAAACCGCAGATAAAATAGCACAGTATTTTAATGTGTCTGTTTCCTCTTTACTCGGTACTGAGCAAGAAAAACCGCCCGTTGATAACGAGCGGCTGTCAGATGACGCCCTAAAATTCGCCTTGTTTGGTGACGCCACAGATATTACCGACGCCGATATAGAAGATGTCCGGCGTTATGCTGAGTTTATTAAAGAGAGGAAAAAGAAAAATAAATGACTTTGACCGACCTATATGCGCTGGCGAAGGAAAATCAAATAATCGTTGACAGTTTTGAACTTCATAGCCGCGAGGCTTTGTCCGTCATGGACGATGATGGACGCTGCTATATTGCCATAGACCCTTTACAGCTCACCGATTATGATGATGAGCGCTGTAAGCTGGCGCACGAGCTGGGCCACTGTGTACAGGGCGCTTTTTACAATAGATATGCTTTATGCGATGTCCGCCAAAAGCATGAGAACCGCGCCGATAAATGGGCGATAAATTGCCTTGTGCCTATAAACGAGTTTGACGCCGCCATTGCCGACGGCTGTGACAGTATATGGTCTCTGGCGGAGCATTTCGATGTGACCGAAGATTTTATGAAAAAGGCCGTCTGTTACTATGTTCATGGCAATCTGGCCGTGGATATGTATTTATAAAAAAGCCCCCTCGGCCTGAGCCGAAGGGGCAAGGATTATATAAAGGAGGAATTGATATGTTGCACGGTCGATGTCATATTTTAAAGGATTGGCCCGCTTGGGATTATTCCGTGCATGAGGACAAAGCGCAGATTGACAGACAGAACAGGGCGATGACCTATCCGTTTACTTTCAAGATAAACAAAGCTGCCGGAACCGCGAGATTTTCGAGCAGCACTGATTTGCCCTTTTACGAGACCACACTTGACCATTGTACCTGTTACGATTTTGCAGACCGCGGGCTACCGTGCAAGCACATCTACAGGCTGGCCCACGAACTCGGTGTGATTGAGATTGTGAAGAGGAAGTCTGGATACGCGGTCGGGGCGGTCAAAGCCCAGCGAGAGGAAATCCTCGCTTCCGGCGCCGATATTGACGCCCACCCTGAACAGGTCAAACGCATTGAAAAAGCGAAAGATAAAAAGTGCGCTCCGATTTCCATAGATGTGGAAAACAAAAGCGCCATATTTGGCGGCTCAGGGAAGGAACCGTATGTGACTACCGTCGACTCCTGCACTTGCAGGGACTACTTTGCGCGCAGACTGCCATGTAAGCATATTTATAGGCTCCGCATGGAACTGGGCTTGATGAGTGGAGAGCCTGATGACAAAAAATGAAAAACCGGCTCAGACCGACCTTGTGAAAGGAGTTATTTATGCCCGATATTCCTCTTCAGGGCAGAGAGATGAGAGCATTGAGGGCCAGCTCCGCGATTGTCATGCTTTCGCTGAAAAATATGGTATTGTAATCATTGGCGAATACTGCGACCGTGCGCTCACCGGCACCTCAGATAAAAGGCCGGAGTTTCAGCGCATGATAAGAGATAGCGCCAAAGGGCAATTCGAAATTGTTATCACATGGAAAAACGACCGCTTCGCCCGGTCTCGATATGACAGTGCTGTCTATAAATATCGCTTGAAACAGAACGGCGTGCGAGTTATGTATGCCAAAGAAAGCATCCCTGACGGCCCTGAAGGTATTATACTGGAAAGCGTCATGGAAGGCTTTGCCGAATACTATTCGGCCAATTTGTCTCAAAATGTCAAGCGAGGAAATTACGACAGCGCGCTTAAACGGCAGACTTTGGGACAGACTCTGCTGGGACTTCGCAAAGGGCCTGACGGTCGATTTGAACTTGACCCAGAGACAAATCATATAGTTCAGCGCATTTTTGTGGAAATCGCTTCGGGTCGTTCGGAGGTTGATATATTTACTGATTTAAATGCTGAAGGATATCGAACGATAAGAGGCAAACCTTTTAACAAAAACTCAATAAGGCGAATCGCGCGAAATCCTAAATATGCCGGAATATATCAGTTTGGTGATATTATAGACGAGGAGGGAATCCCACGCACTGTCAGCCGCGAATTGTTTGACAAAGTGCAACATATTATGAATCAGCATCATCACGCCCCTGCGGCCTCAAAAGACAAGGGAGGCTTTTTACTGACGACAAAGTTGTTTTGCGGAGAATGCGGTGCACCCATGACCGGCGATAGCGGAACGGGCCGCCGTGGCCGTACTTATTACTATTACACATGCAAAAATCGCAGAGAGAAAAAATGCAACAAGGAAAGGGCGCCTAAACAGTGGATTGAGGATTTGGTAATTTCTGAACTTGTGAAAATTATTCACGACGATGCCATCATTCAGGAATTTGCCGACCGCTTCATGGAATGGCAAAAATCGCAAAACAACACCGGAGCTGTTGCCTCTCTGGAGACACGCCTGAAAAAAGTTGAAGCGGCCATCAAAAACACTTTAAGTGTTATTGACAGTGGTCTGGTCACTGATAGTATAAAAAGCCATCTCATGGAGTTGGAAGCAGAGAGAGCCGATTTGGAAGCGGGCCTTGCAAAAGAACGCATGGAGAATTCGGAGCTGTCGCGTGATACCGTGATTTGGCACTTGGAAAAATTGCGGAGGTTTGACCAGTCCGATGAGGGGTGGCGAGTCTACCTTGTTGATACATTTCTACAGGCGGCCTACCTTTATGACGATGGCCGATTGATTTTAAATCTCAATTTTGGCGGCAACAAAAATCAGATAACACTTCAGACAGCAGAAAAAGCGGCCAGCGACGGGACGGTTTTGGGTTCGTCTTTGGAGACATCTGGCGTACCAAAAAAGCTCAACGGGTTTCCCGTTGAGCTTTTTTATTATTTCAAAGATATATTCGAACCCCCGACCTCGCGGCGACACAAGGGTGGAGCCGCCTATAAAATCCGTCGGGGTTCCCACAAAGGCGTCAGTCTTTGTGGGATAAAGAGTTCGAATCCCTTCTGGCGTACCAAAAAAGCTCAACGGGTTTCCCGTTGAGCTTTTTTATCATTTCAAAGATATATTCGAACCCCCGACCTCTCCCTTCCGGCGTACCGGCTTGGCCGAAAAGAGACAGCCTTTGGGCTGTCTTTTTGTTTATACAGGATGCTGCGGCTAAAAAACGCGCCCCGAAAAGGGCGCGTTTTTATTGGAATTTTTAGTTTAATATTCCATGAATATCTTTTTTATTTCCTCGGGGTCATCCGTGACCGAAAGGGCGAAACGGAGCAGGATATACGCCTTCTGGGGGTTGAGGTCTCCCGAGCCTATCATGCGCTGGCCGGGGGTGCGGAAGGGGTCGCTGACGCCGCCTGTGGGAACGCGCGCGCTGCGGACAACGATGGGCAGATCCTTGTCCGAGCCGTCCTCGGCGCGGTAACGCTTCATCATGCTCATGGTCGTGCCGCCGTTGCCTGTGCCGGCCGTGACGATGCCCTTACAGCCCGTGGCGACCGCGGCGTCAAACAGGTCGTCGGAGCAGCCCTCATACATATAAAGCACTTCGACGCGGGGCAGCTGCCTTTTCTCCCCCTTGAACATGGAGGTGGTGGTGTGGCGCTTGACGGGACGGTAGCAATAATCCACGACGCCGTTTCTCACGGTGCCAAGCACGCCGTACAGGGGGGCCTGATAGGCTTCCACCTTGAAGGTGGAGAACTTTATGGCGTCTCTGGCCGAAATGATTATGTCGTTCATGGCGATGGTGACGCCCATACCTCTGGACTTGTCGGAGGCGGCCACTATCACGGCGTTATAGAGGTTGAGGGTGCCGTCCGAGCTGATGACGTGGGCCGGCCTCATGGCGCCTGTGACGACAACGGGCTTGTCGCTGTTGACCGTCAGGTTGAGGAAGAAGGCCGTCTCCTCCATGGTGTCGGTGCCGTGGGTAATGACGACGCCGTCGCAGTCGTCGGAGGCCAGCAGCTCGTTGACGCGGCCCGAAAGGTTGAAAAGGTCTTCCTCGGTTATGGCCGAGCTGGGCTTTAAGAATATCTGCTCTGCCGTCACGTCGGCTATCTCCGCAAGCTCGGGCAGCTGATCGATAAGGTCTTCCACCTTAATTACCGAGGAGGCATAGCCCTCGGTCGATACCCTGCTTTTGGCCTGTGAGGCTATCGTGCCGCCGGTGGCGACCAGCCTTATTTTTTTTCTCCTGTTGTCGGAATTGTCCATTTTTTCCTCTCCTTCAGATTAAAAAATGAGTTCGTTCAACTTAAATATTATCACACATCGGAGAGTATTGCAAATCTATCTGTAAAAACTACAGTTTTTTGAGCAGCTTGACGAGACTTTTGACGCCGGGCACCTGGCCGCTGACGACCGTTTTGCCGTCGACCACCATGGCCGGAGCCGCCATTATTCCCATCTTGACTATTTCCACAAGGTCTTCCACCTTTTCCACTTTTGCGTCAAGCCCCAGCTCTTTGACCGCCTGACAGGCGTTGTCGTAAAGCTTGCCGCAGGTATCACACCCCGCGCCTATTATTTTTATCTCCATATTTTCACCTCAGTTTTTCAGCTTCATGGGCTTGCCGACTATCTCTTTCCAGGCTCCGTCGACCGTGCGGATTATCATGGGGCCGGTCTTGGCGAGGAATACCAGATGGGAGGCGTCATGCTCTTCACAGGGCTTGAAATCTATCAGCTTTTCAACCACGTCCACCTGACGCCAGCCCTCCTCCAGCCTGAAAAAGCCCTTTACGCGGTAGCAGTCGGGCAGGACGCAGCGCAGGAACTCCTCCAGCATTTCCTGAGGAATAACCTCGTCGGTCTCGAGCTGTATGGTTTTGGGCTTGTTGTCGACGCTGTTGGTGGTGTCCTCGTTTTCGGCCCACCGAAGAGCCATGAGGTCTTTTTCCATGAAATCCAAGGGGATACGGCCGTTAACGGCAGTCACTATATCGCATTTGGGGTTGACCTCTCTGACGGCTCTTTTCACCTCGGCCAGTTGGGCCTCGTCTATAAGGTCGACCTTGTTTATGACGGCCATGTGGCAGTGGGTAAGCTGACGGTCGACCGTTTCGATGTCGGCCAGCTGCTCGGGGAAATTGACCCCGTCTATAAGGCAGATGACGCCCTTGAAGTCATATGCGTCGCCGCTGAGCTGGGCGGCGGCCTCCAGTATCTCCTCGATGTTGGAGGGGTCGGCCAGACCCGAGCTTTCGACAAAGACATATTCAAGGTCCTCCTGTCCCATCTGGGCCAGAGCCTGAACAAAATGGAGCTTGAGGCAGGTGCAGAAGATGGAGCCGCGGTTTATCTCGGTCATCTTTATGCCGTTTCTCTCAATTATCATGCCGTCGACGCTGAGCTTGCCGAACTCGTTTTGAATTATGCCTATCTTTCTGTCCCCGAGGCTGTCCAGCAGGTGCAGCAGCAGGGAGGTCTTTCCGGCTCCCAGAAAGCCGGTCAATACGTACAGCTTTTTCTTTTCCATTTTAAAACGCTCCGTTCTAAATTATTTTCATTTCTTGACACCCTTGGGTAAAGGGGAGCTGTCCGCGAAGTAGACTGAGGGGTTGTCTATGCGGACGGGGTCCGCGTGGGAAGTTATTATCATAAA